>JBGSRB010000229.1:0-1548 GCA_041737735.1 Anaerolineae bacterium
GCTGCTGCTTATGCCGACGCCCCGCTGAGCGCGACACGCGCGCCGCAGCCGACCAAAGCCAACGCCGCCCCGTCTGCGCCCGCACCCGACGAGAATCCGCTGCAAATTGGCAATCTGACGCTGACCGCGGCGGAAGTCAATCGGCGCTGGACGCAAATTCTCAACCGGATTCAGCGCTACAGCAAAACCGCGCCGGAAATCATGAAATATTTCCACGCGCATCGCGTCGATAACACGCTGATCGTGCTGGCGACCGACAACGAGATGTATTATCAGCGCATCGAGCCGTTCCCCGAAAAGCGCGCCGTGATCGAGAAAGCAATCAGTGAGGTGTTCGGCGCTGACCTCAGGATTCGCATCACGATGGCGGGCGCGGACACCAACGCCAGCGCAGCCTTGAGCGATCACGACTCGCAAGACGCGCTGATCGCCACGGGCATAGAACTCGGCGCGCAGGTCAAACGGGTGGATAAGCCGGATTAAGCCGTCCATTCTGGGCGGATTCAGGGCATAATGAGGGTTCAGTAATCGGTTAAGTGTGAGGGAGATCAAACACATGAGCAAGCGACGTGGCGGTGGTGGCGGTTTGCCGATGGGTGGCGGCGGCGGCATGGGCGGTAATCAGATGAAAGCCATGCAGCAGCTTCAAAAAATGCAGCAGGATATGGTCGAGGCGCAAAAAGCGCTGGAAACTGAAACCGTCGAAGTGACGCGCGCGGGCGTGACCATCGTGATCACGGGGCATCAGCGCGTGCAGTCGATCAGCGTCGATCCCAACCTGATCGACACCAGCGATGAAGAATGGCTGACCGACTTGCAAGACCTGCTCGTGATCGCGGTCAACGACGCCATCGAGAAAAGTCAGACGATGGCAGCCGAACGCATGGAAGCGATCAGCGGCGGCTTGGGTGATCTGGGTGGGCTGGGCGGTCTGCTCGGCTAGAGCCAATTTGCATACATGAGGGGCGCACCCGCGCCCCTAAACCGTCACATTGAGCGCGGTCAAGCCGCGAATCACGAACGCCGGATGATACTGCGGCGTTTCCGCCAGCGCCAAGCGCGGACAGCGCGCCAACAACGCCGCGAACGCGATCCCCAATTCCAACCGCGCTAACGGCGCGCCCAAACAATAATGCACACCGCCGCCAAACGAGATATGCGGATTCGGCGTCCGTGCCAGATCAAGCTGATCGGGCTGCGCGAACACCGCCGGATCATGATTCGCCCCGCCGAACAGCAGCGCCACTTCCATGCCGCGCGTGAAGTCGATGCCGTTGTAAGTCAGGTCGGTCAGCACCCAACGACGGAACAATTGCACGGGCGTATCATAACGCAGCAGTTCTTCGATCGCGGTCGGGATCAACGCGGGATCGGCGCGCAGCCGCGCCAACTGATCCGCCTGACGGAACAGCGCCCACAAGCCATTGCCCAGCGCGTTGACCGTCGCTTCGTGTCCGGCATTGAGCAGCAGCACGCAGGTTGAAACCAGTTCGGCTTCGGTCAGGCGGTCGCCGTCGCTTTCCGCCAGCGCCAGCGCCGTGATCAAGT
>JBGSRB010000238.1:0-1733 GCA_041737735.1 Anaerolineae bacterium
TTCACGGTGGCGCTGTTGGGCGGCGCATGGAGCGCGTCAGCGGGCGGCGCGCCCGTCGGCGGGGATGCAGGTAACGGCGTGCATGGCGTCTACACGGGCATTGATCAACTGGCGGATACGCTTAATCAGACGCACACCGCCGCCGTGCTTTACGATCATTGGTTGGGCTGGCATTTAGAGTATTATCTCGGCGCGTGGCATGATAAGCGCCGTGTCTACTATCCTACGCCGGATGCGCTCGTCAGCGACGCGCTCGCCTTACCTGAACGCGATCCGCGTTATTTCGTCGCGCCTGCCAACGCACCCTCTGGGGCGTGGCTCGACGCGCTGCGTGACGCGGGTTTCGCCGCGCAGCGCATCGATCAGCAACAGAACTTTGTGCTTTACGAACTCACGCCGCCCTAGCGTGCAGCGTTAGATGTTCCACTCGACATGCAGCACACTGGACGGCGCACTGTCACGGTCGCGCTGCGGGGCATTCGCATCGTAATAGACCTTGAACGCCGTACCCCGCGGCAGGAAGCGTTTGGCGTAGCCGTAGATGATGCCATAGGCTAAATCGTCGGGATACAAGTCCGAATTGGTACAGGTGTAATGCGTATCACTGATTTTCGTGGTGATAATGTTGCCAATGTCACCAGCAAAGTTGCCATGCAGCGCCTTATACAGCGCATCCCACATCAGCAGCACCTCGCCCTAAGTCGGATTTTCCATATCGGGCGGCAGCGGCACGGTTTTACCCACTTCCATGCCGATGGCGACCATGTTCGAGCTGAAATTTTCCATCGTCGCCAGCTCATTCAGCACTTCGAGAAAGTCGTTCGCTGAATACCACTGGTTCGGGTCAAGGTTGGTCAACCCATGCCGACTGAAAATTGGCTCGGTCTCCACACTTTGCAGATTGTTGGCAAACGTCGTCGTCATCGCGCCGAGCAGTTGCACGCCATCGGGTGCTGCTAATTTTCGCATGATGCTATCCCATCGAGCTACAGTGAATAAAAGCTTTAGCTATAGGGTACATTCACCCTTCATTGATTGAAGCTTAAGCTTTTAGCGCATCTTTATTCGGGTGACCACGTCATATCAGCATCCAGCGGATAGATTGGGCGCTCAATCCGTTGATACGGCAGCCGCTCCAGCGCTTGATCGACCGCGCCGGGCGTTAGCGCCAGCAGCGCCAATTTCGCCGCCGCCTTAAGTTCCGGCACGAGATAGCCCACCTTGACCACAACGATCTTATGCTCGCTGGGTTCAATGCCCAACTTGCGGAAATCGTCAATGTAGTGAAACGGACGCCGCCGCGCGGTGATGATCGCTTGCACGCCGCCCATCTGGATCACGGCTTGGCGTTCGCGCGCGTCGTCGGTATCCAGCAGAAAGTTGACTGTCCCCGTCACGATCAGCGCGGGCGCGGTATTCGGATCGAGCTTGCCGCCGAGCGATAAACCGACCAGTGCGCCCACGCCTGCTTCATAGCACGCTTCGACCGCTTCAGCATCGGCGATGCTGGCGAGAATCGCATCCGGCACATCGCGCTGAAGCAGCGCTTTGAGCGCCAACGGCACATCGCCCACGCCGCCCGCCGTCGGGTTATCGCCGCTGTCGCTGATGATCACGGGCTTCTGCGGCGCAGTCAGCGCGGCGGTGATGCACTCGTCAATCGATGCCGCACGCACGCCAAAACGGAACTTCTCGCGGACAGCCCAGAATTTTGCTGCCAGCTTGCGCGCTTC
>JBGSRB010000240.1:0-12787 GCA_041737735.1 Anaerolineae bacterium
GCAGGTTCAGGCGCGATGGTGAAGGTCAGGTTGCTCGCTGCGCTTTGTCCGCTGGCGCTCTCGACCGCGACGGTCAGGGTGTGCGCGCCGGGCGCATAATCCAGCACGCGCAGATCGAAACTGTCGGTCGTGGCGACGATCTCGCCGTCCACCGCCAGCGCGATGCTGGTCACGTCCGTTTGCGCCTGCACGTCAACGCTGATGGTGCGATCTGCGCTGATGATTTCGCCGTCGCTCACCCCGTTGATCGTGATCGTGGGTGGCAGGGCGGCGATCAGCAGTTGCAGCGTGAGAGTGGTTGCGGTTTGGGTGGGCGTTTGCGCGGTCACGGTCAATGTTTGCGCGCCCGGCGCGAATTGCTGCGGATCGATGGCGAAGGTCACACCATCTTCAGCCAGCGGCAGCGTTTGATCGTTGATCGTCGCGCTGAGCGCAACAGCTTGATTCTGTGCGCGCGTGGCAACGCTGAACGTGGTCACGCGGTCGATGCTTTGTCCGTCTTGCACGCCGCTGATCTGAAGCTGCGGCGGCTGCGCGGCGATGTCCACCGTGTAGGTGGCGCTGTTGGTGCTTCCGCCCGCATTGGTGGCGGTGATGCTGATCGTGTTCGCACCCACATTGAATTGATACGGGTCAAGGGTGAAGGTGTGCGGCACGTCAAAGGTTTGCTCGACGCCGTTGATGGTCAGTGTCACGGGCTGGACGACAGGCGTCTGCCCACTGACATCGATGCTTACATCCAGCGGCGTGCTGATCGTGCCGACCGTCGCCAAGTCGGGCGTGGTCGAGATGATCGGGGGCAGCGCCGCGATATTGAGCGTTGTCTGAGCTGCGCCGATGTCGCCTTGTTCATCCGACGCAGTCACCGTCAACACGATGGCGCCGGGCGCTAAATCCAACGGATCAAGCGTGAAGGTTGGGTTGGTCGTGTCGAGCAGCACGAGATCGCCTTCGCCCAGTGTATAGGCGACTGCTTCCAGTGCATCATCGGCGCGAATGTTGGGCGTGATGGTGATCGGTGCGTCGATCAGCGTCGGAAGTTCCGGCAGATCAACCAGTGGCACGGGGATCGGCGCGCGGAAAGTGCCGCTGGCGAACGCGCTGCCCGCGTCGGTGTTAACTTGCAAGCCCACGGTGTATTCCGTGCCGTCGCCCGGCACTGGTACATTCAGCGTGATCACATATTGACTGCGGAACTGAGTCGCCAACGTGGTGAAAATATCGACCAGTTGTTCCGGCGAGGGCGTTTCCGCAAAGCTGGCGTTGGTTCCGGTTGCCAACTCTTGCAGATACGTGCGATCCGTGCCGAAACCTAAGCCGATGGTGAACAGTGGCACACCCAATTCGCGTGCAGCTTGCAGCGCCGCATCGCGACCGACGCTGCTGTTCCCGCCGAACTCGGCGCCATCGCTGAGCAGCACCACCGCGCGGCGGGGATTACCACTTTCGGCGGCAAGCTGCACGGCATTGAAGCCGGCTTGATAAAGCGCGGTTTCGCCACTCGCGCGCAGGCTGTCGATTACGCTGAGCAGCACGCCCTTATCGGTGGTGTAGGGCTGAACCACGCGCACATCGTTGCCGAAGGTCATGATCGCTACCGGATCATTTGCGCCGATGTTCTCGACAAAGGCACTGGCAGCAGCGCGTGCCTGCGCGATCGGTAAACCTTCCATGCTGGAACTAATGTCGATGAGCAGCACGGTGGAAAAATTGAGGTTGTCGTTCGTGATATTTTGCACGCTGACGATCTGACCGCCCACCGCCGCCACTTGATCGCTCAGCGCGAAATTCGCCGCCGTCAAGTTGGTGATGGGTTGCCCCAGCGCATCGTTCACATTCGCCGTCATGGTCACGGTCGGCAGCGCCGACGCATTGATCCCGCTGATTTCCAAGCGAAGCGGCGCGTCCTGCATCAACACTGGCAGCGCCACTACCAGCATGAGCGCGAAGGCGAGCAAGCTCCAAAATAATCGTTTCATGGCACGCCCCTAAAGAAATGTACGACACAAACACTATGAGGGTTGATCTTACCGCCAATTCAGCAGGGCGCAACTTTTACAACAACGTAAAATGTGAGTGTTGAGAAAGGTTTGTTTTTTATCACGTGCGGCGGATCGTCTCTGGTAATACGATTAGATCAAATTGCACCATTTTATCTGCACGCTAGCACACACAAGTTATGGCAGTCCTTAAAAATACAAAGGGGTTTTATGATGGACGAACAAGTGGCTTCAATTACGGTGGTGGATGAAACGAACAAACTGGTGCTTGAACGCCGTTGGTACAATTCATATGCGTTGGGCGTCTTATTTTTGAGTGTGGTGTGGAACCTGCTGCTAATCTTATTCACGACGCTGCCCTCGGAAGATGAAGCCGATCCGCTTGCCGTGCTTTTGATCCTTGTGCTGGGGCTGGTCGGGATGATCATCGGCTATTGGGGGCTGGCGATGCTGTTCAATAAGACGACGATCACGGTGGATCGCAAAAATCTGCATGTCGCCCATGCGCCGCTGCCGTGGCTGGACAAAACCGTCGAGATTAGCGCGCTGGAACGAGTAGAAAGCGGTGCTATGATTACCAATAAAAATTCGCCCAGAGAGATCAACCGGATGCACTATCTCACGGCTGATCTGAAAGATGGTACGCATAAAACCCTGCTGCACGGCTTGCGCGGCACACAGGGCGCAGCCGAAGTCGAATTTATCAAAGAGCGGGTCAATGCGTATCTCGTCAGCCATGCGCCGCTCGCTGAGGATGAGCAGGTGGTAGCCTAAAACGCGATCAGGCAGGGGCGTTAGCACGCGCTCAGGCAGCGCCCCTCACAGCGCCGGATCATCGCGCTGGGGTTGATCGAGCTTGAGCCAGCGGCGGATCGGTTTGTTCAGCAGCAGCGGGATCACACAGGCGACCAGCAGCCCACCGTAGATCAGCAGCAGGTTGCCTTCTTCCGTCCACATGCTGCCCATCAATACCGCAATCGACGCAGGGATTGCGCCCGCCGTCAGCGAGATGATCACATACGTGCGGAAGCGCACACGTGAGAAGCCCGCCGCATAACTGATGAAATCGAACAGCGCGAATAAGATGATGCGCGCATAGAGCAGGGTGCGCCAATCGACAATTTGCGCCACGAAGGTTTCAACGCGCGTCAGCCCGTCGTCACCGACTAACTGCCGCACCACCGAACGCCCGTAGCGCCGCGCAATCAAGAATGAGATGCTGCCACCGATGGTTTCACCCAATACGGTGTAGACGACACCCCAGAACGGCTCGAACAGGATGCCCGCGCCCACTTGAATAGGGCCGCTGGTGAGCGGGGCAAAGACGAACGTCAGCGCTGTGATCGCCATGTAGACCACGGGACCGAAGATGCCGGCGTCAGCAATCGTTGTGCGAATTTGCTCCGCGCCGATGCTGTTGATCGCCCAGATCAAGCCGCCCGTCACGGCGACGAACACGACGCCCACGCCGATCAACGTGAGGATCGAGCGCCGCTTACTGTTTTCGTTCGGTGCTTGCGGTGCTTGTTGTGCGTTCATGGACAATTTCCGCCGATTGATGCACTGTTATCGCATGATCTAACGCGCAAACAGGGCAAAAAGTTCGCGCGTCTCATCCGCTTCTCATTTTTCAGCGGCTCGAATGGGGAATTAAGCAGCGGCTCTAGCGTTTTTTCTTGAGCGTGGGCTGGGGCTGCGCTTCGGCGTGGTCTTTGAACAGCTTAAGCCAAGCTTCGACTTCAGCCGGAGAGAGGCGCACATCGTGGGCAGCACCCGCATCTTCTTCGAGTCTGCGCGCTTTGCGTTTGGGTGTTTTTGTCCCAAGCGGATCGAGTTCGGGGGCGAAGTCGCGGCTTTTGATCGCGCCCATCTTGCGCGCGCGCGCGGCGTCTAGCACTTCGTTATCATTCGAGACGACGAACCAGCCTTTCGCATCAGTGATCTTGTCGATGCGCGCTTTGATCACGCGGTCGGCGTTGCCATGCTGGGGCGCGAAAATCACTTCGACGCCGCGCGTCGACATGCGCGACTTGCCGCCCGGCAGACCGTGATCGAACACCACCACACACTTGACTTTCTTACGGGCGGCGAACGACATCAAGCGCTGCACCAGTTTGGCTTCATCATCGGGATCATTGAGCGCGATGTCGGTCAATTGACCGATCAAGTTGTGTCCGTCGATCAGGTAGGGCATCAGCAGCTTGTCTTTCACGGCGCGAAAAGGTGTCGCAAGTGTAGCACGGCTTGATGAGCGCACCAATAGCACGTTCAAACCTGCCGTGTTACACCGTTGTGGGCGTGCGTGGGGGTGGCGTTCGTCCCGTGCTGCTTGGTCGGGTTGGCTTATTGGGTTTCGGCGGCTTGGTTTTGGCTTTCAGGGTGCGCACAATTTCGTTGTACAGCACATCGCTGTTGAGATAATCGCCGCGCAGCGGGATGATCATATAGGCGGCGAACGGCAGCATGATCAATGCCAGCAGCGCGCTGCCTGTGCTGATCAGGAAGATCGTCAGCACCGCTAGCGCCACACTGATCGCAATGATCCCTTGTTTGCTCGCGCCGCTAGGGATGTTGCCGCGAATCACGGTCACACCGTTGGCGCGCTCGATCTGCGCGCGTAAATAGGTTGTGCGTTCCAGTTTGCCGATCACGGGCGTGGTTACGCCCATCGTGAACAAACCTTTTTTATCCACCCAACCATCCACCGCGCGCGCGCCCTTGACTTGTAAGCGCGCATTGATTGCTGTGAGGCACTGTGCCACTGTTTTCTCGCTGTATAAGACAAATTTCATGCTGATGCTCCGACAAGGCGGGACAAAATCACTGCGTGAACACCCAATTTTGAGGGGATAATGCCGATTGCCTATGTTTATTTTAGCGTTAGCTCATGCTTTTTTGCTACACTGAGATCATTCGAGTCCGTTTATTTGCAATCACCCTACCTAGAAAACGAGATCGCATGAAATTACTCATCAGTCTGCTTTTTAGCCTTGTCATGATCAGCGCATGTCGTTCAGCGGGTGAAGATCAAGCTGTCACCATTGAAACTGCGTATCCAGCCGACAACGTAACCCTCAATCTGAACACTACAGCTGGCACCATCGCGGTCGGGCGGGGCGATTTTGCCGGCGTCAGCGGCAGCGCCGTGACCAATGTCACGGATTGGCGCGCCGATGTGTCCACCAGCGGGAATACGATCACCATTGCGCAGGGGCGCGCGAACGTGTCCGTAATTCCGAACGCACAAAATCAGTGGAATCTAGCGCTGGGCGCGGGCGTGCCGCTGACGATCAATCAAACGAATGAGGATGCGAACACCACGCTTAATCTGGGCGGGTTGGCGCTGAACGCACTTAATCTGACCGCGCGACAGGGCAACTATACGCTTGCGTTTGATGCCCCTATGACCAGCAGCAGCAGCACCGCCATTATCACGACGCAAAATGGCGACGTGGCGATCACGGGGCTGCTCAACGCGCGCCTAAGCAGCGCGGCGATCACCACCTTCGCTGGTGCTGTCCAGTTGACACTTGATGGTGAAGTGCCGACCGCACCGCTTGACATTAGCATTGAAACGCGCATCGGCAACATCCAGCTTACGATTCCGCATAATATTCTGGCTCGCATCAACTATCGCTCAACTAGCGGAGCGGTGCTGCAAATTGATCCGCAGTTTACGCGCGTGGATGCGCTGACGATCACCAACGGCGATCTCGACAGCGACGCGCCGGTTGTCACGATTGATATTACGACCCGCGCGGGTGATTTACGTCTGACAGGAGCGCGCTAACATGATTTACGACATCACGCGCACCGTAGCGCCGACGACGGCGGTCTTCCCCGGCGATACAACCTTCAGCGCCGAACGCAAATGGCGCATTGAGGATGGCGTTCCGGTGAACTTGACGAAAATCATCACCACGCCGCACGTCGGCACGCACGCCGACGCCTATTTTCATGTTTCGACTACGGGCGCGCACCCTCTCGACATGCCTTTAGAAGCTTACATCGGGCGGGCGCGCGTGATCACCGTGGATAAGCGACAGGGTGCGATCACCCGCGCTGATCTCGAACCGTTCGCGCTGGCACATGCTGAGCGCGTGCTGATCCATACATGGGTGAGTGAACTGCCGGATAACGAGTGGGCGCGCAATCATCCGTATCTCGCCCCGGACGTGATCGGCTGGCTGGCGGGTTTGGGCGTGGTGTTGATCGGCGTCGATTTCGCGTCGGTCGATGACCAAGCCAGCGCGACGCTTCCCACGCACAAAGCGCTGATCACGCACGGCATGGTCAATCTCGAACTGCTGGCATTGAACGGTGTTCCCGATGGCGAGTATGAATTGATCGCGCTGCCGCTGAAGCTGGATCAGGCGTGCGGTTCACCCGTGCGTGCGATCTTGCGGGCGTGAGCGCCGAAATTCTGGCACGCATTCGCCAAGCGGTGCGTGCAAAACGCTATCAAATAACGGATCATGCACTTGAAGAAGCCGATAACGACGAGCTGACATTGGATGATATACTCAGTGTGCTGCTCAGCGGCGCTTTGGACTCCACCTACACCGATGACCCGCGTGGTGTGCGCTATGTTATACGTGGCGATGTGGGTCAAGCTGAGGTTGATGTTGTCTGTCGCTTTCGTGGGGATGTCATATTGTTGATTATCATCACGATTTATGTGGTGAATTGAGATCAAAACTGATGCATGATGCCAAAGTCAGTACACCTTGCGAGTTTTGTGATAGCGGTGAACACTTACAGCGTAAGTTGATCACTGTGACGCGCCAACGAGATGGACAGTGGTTCATTTTTGAGGATGTTCCTGCTTGGGTCTGTCCGAATTGCGGACACCGTTATTTTGATGCTTTAACTTTAGAGGCAATGGAAATGCGAATGCAGTCTACACCGCAGGATGCGCGTCCGGTTACAGCATGGGCTATGAGCCTACCCGCTCTGCCTGATGCCTAAATGTACGTTGCCAAAGCACCTGATTAGCCACGCTGCGGGGAAAGACTAACGTATGACTCAAACTGGAATGCTGCTGTTCGCTGTCTTTGGCTTGGTGTTGTTGGGCATGTATGTCGCCATTCGCCGCCGCTGGTTGTCACCCACGCTGATCGCTTCGGTGGGTGTGGGCGCTAGCATCGTGATCATGACGCTGATTGGCATGGCGCAGGGAAATCACATTTATCAAGCGCTGTTCGCGGGCTTTATGGTCGGCGGGCTATTCAGTGTGGGAACGCTGGCGGTGGCGTCGTTTTTCAGCAGCAGCGAACGGCGTCAACACGATGAAGACGCCGCTAGGCGGGTGGAGTAGGACGCAGCGCGCGCCATTCGTGATCATGCAGCGCGTAGGTCAGCAAGTCATACCAATGCCCTTTAACGTATTCTTTCTGGTGTTCGCGCCGTTCAAAGCGCAGTCCGATTTTCGTTAGCACACGGGCGCTGGCGCTGTTTTCCGCGATACACTGCGCCCATATCCGCTTGAGCTTGAGTTCGGCAAAGCCGTAATCGAGCATGGCGTGCGCGGCTTCGGTGGCATAACCGTGACTCCAATACAGCGGGTTGATCTCATAGCCTAAATCAGCGATGCCGCGCATTGCATCTTTGATGCGAACGCCGCAGTTGCCGATCAGCGTGTTGCTTTCACTTAAGATGATCGCCACTTGATAATTGTGACGCGGCCGCGCCCGCTGCCAGTGCAAGAACATCTCGACGAACCAGCGCGCGTCATGCTCGCTGCGATTTTCCCAGCGATAAAAGCGCAGATAACGCGGGTCGCGCTGATATTCGTAGACAGCGTGCCAATCGTCAAAAACGAATTCGCGCAGGGTTAAGCGGGGCGTGGTGATGTGCATGGGGTGTCTCATCCATGTGGTGAGAGGCGGGACGACGACGCGCGTCGCCCCGCCCGTAAAAGCAATCAGTAGGTCGGCATGGTGGGATCAACATCGCGCGCCCACGCGAGAATCCCGCCATCGAGATTGACCAAATGATCGGCATCGTAATCCAGAGCGCGCAACATCTTGATCACATCGGTGCTGCGAACACCCGAACGGCAGTGAACGATGATCTCGCGGTCATGCGGAATTTGCGTCAACACGGTGGCTTCGGCAGGTTTGCGCCCGCCGAGAACATCCTCCATCGCCAGTTGAATCTGCGGCTTGGGCAGCTTGACCGTGCCATCGATCACCGAGATTTCGAATTCTTCCGGGTTACGCACATCCAGCACGAAGAGGTCTTCGCCCGCGTCCATGCGCTGCTTGAGTTCGACGGGTGTGATCTGCGGAACGGGTTTTTCGCTCATATCAACTTCCTCTACATGGTCATGGGCGGGAACGCCGCAAAACTGTTCATAGTCGATCAATTCGACCTGTTCGGGCGCGATGCCGCATACGGGGCAGTTGGGATTCTTCCGCACGCGGATTGTGGTGAACGACATTTCGAGCGCGTCATACAGCAGCATCTTGCCGATCATGGGGTCGCCCACACCCGTGATCACCTTGATCGCTTCGGTTGCTTGCAGCGTGCCGATGGTGCCGGGCAGCACGCCTAACACGCCCGCTTCGGCGCAGTTGGGAACGAGACCGGGCGGCGGCGGTTCGGGGAACATGCAGCGATAGCACGGACCCTCTTTGGCATAAAACACGGTCAACTGACCTTCAAAGCGCAGGATGCTGCCGTAGATATTGGGCTTGCCCAATTTCACGCAGGCATCGTTGACCAGATAGCGCGTGGGGAAATTATCCGTGCCATCGATGATCACGTCGTAATCCGCCATGATTTCGAGCGCGTTATCGCTGGTCAGCGGCACTTCGTACTCGGTGATTTCGAGAAACGGGTTGAGATCGCGCAGACGCGCCGCGGCACTTGAGGTTTTGCTCATGCCGACGGTGCTTTGTCCATGCACGATCTGGCGTTGCAAGTTGCTTTCATCGACCACATCGTAATCGACCAAGCCGATGTGTCCGACGCCCGCCGCCGCCAGATACAGCGCTAACGGGCTGCCCAGACCGCCTGTGCCGATGATCAACACGCGCGATGCTTTTAGGCGGCGCTGCGCGTCCAGTCCGAATTCCGGGATGATCAGATGCCGTCCGTAGCGATTGATTTCGGCGTTATTCAATTCGCCCAATCGGTTGACTACTGGTTGCATATGCTTTTGTTCCTTGCCGACTCTAGCATTTCACGATAACAAGGGTTGCAGATCGCGCCAGCCATAAGCGATCTCCGTAAACGGCACACCCGCCAACGTCAATAACTTTTGGCTGACATATTCCGCGCCTAAG
The DNA here is from genome assembly GCA_041737735.1 of Anaerolineae bacterium. Lineage (GTDB taxonomy): Bacteria > Chloroflexota > Anaerolineae > Aggregatilineales > Phototrophicaceae > Flexifilum. The sequence continues at coordinate 9,290 of JBGSRB010000240.1, forward strand.
CGCTGATAGAACGCGCGCGCGGGTTGGTTATCTTCCAGCACCCACACCAGCATCGCGCTGTGACCGTGATCGCGCAGCCACGCGACGATGTGCCGCGTTAAAGCGCGCCCGATCCCGCCGCGCTGCGCGCTTGCCAGCAGATAGATGGCGTAGAGTTCGCCTGTGTACAGGTCTGACCCGTCGCGCTCAGCGCCGCCGTTAGCGAAACCGACGATGCCGCCGTCGCGTTCTGCTACGAGCAGACATTGCTCGTGCGCGTGATTTTCCAGCACATCAAGCCATTGACGGGTGCGCAAATCAACCGGACGCGCTTCCAGCACTTCGCGCGGCATGATCTCGGCGTAGCTGGTTTGCCAACTTTCGTAATGTACGCGCGCGATGGCGGGTGCATCCTCAGGCACAGCGGCGCGGATGGTGAACGGTGCGCTCATCGGATGACGTTAGCGCCCGCCCGCGATGCTCGGAATGATCCGCAGGCTGTCGCTGGCGCTGATCTCGGTATCCAGCCCCTGCAAAAAGCGGATGTCTTCCTCACCGATGAACACATTGACGAAATTCCGCAGTTCATCGTCTTTGAACAAGTGTTGGCGCAGTTCGGGATACTGGGTGGTCAAGTCGTTGAGCGCGTCGCCAATTGTCGCGCCGCTGACGTTCACCGCCGAGTTTTCACCCGTGTAAACGCGCAAAGGCGTAGGAATTTTGATGCTGGGCATCGCTGTGTATCCTCACTTTATATGGTCACGAGCAGCAAAATAATCGGATCAAGTGCGCCCCGTGCGAGTCTTGACGATCTTACGGGGTGAAACCTTTCGTAAATTTCGCCTTAGAACCAGCGCTCAATCAGAATCTTCTTATCGGTGAAAAACTCAATCGAGTCTAGTCCCTGACCATGCAGATCACCGAAGAACGACTCTTTTTGTCCGCCGAACGGAAACGATGCAGTAGCGGCTGCCACGCCCACATTGATGCCGATGTTGCCCGCGCGCACACGATACTTGAAATCGCGCGCGTGGCGTCCGTTGGAAGTGAACAGGCTGGCGGCGTTGCCATAGCGACTGCTGTTGATCAGATCAACCGCGCTGTCGAAGTCGGGCGCGCGCATGATGCTCAACACGGGTCCGAAAATTTCGTCTTTGGCGACGGTCATGTCGGCGGTCACGCCATCGAGAATGGTGGGACCCACGAATGCGCCTTCGGCAAAGCCTTCAACCTTGACGCCGCGCCCATCGAGGATCGGCTGTGCGCCTTCGCTGACGCCCTGCGCGATCATGCTTTCGATGCGCTCGCGCGCTTGCTCGCTGATCACCGTTCCCATTTGCGTGCTTTCGTCCAAGCCGCTGCCTACGCGCAGAGTCGCCGCGCGCTTGACCAGTTCCGCCTTGAGCGGTTCGTAAGCATCGCCCACCGCGACCACGACCGAACCCGCTAAACAGCGCTGTCCCGCGCAGCCGAACGCCGATCCCATGATGTTGGCGACCGATGCCGCCATATCCGCATCGGGCATCACGGCGATGTAATTTTTCGCGCCGCCCTGCGCCTGCACGCGCTTGCCATGCTTGGCGCTCGTCTCATACACCAGTTTGGCGATCGGCGTCGAGCCGACGAACGACACGCCGACAATGCCGGGATGCTCCATCACGGCGATCGAGGCTTCCGTGCCGCCCTGCACCAGATTGACCACACCTTCGGGCAAGTCGAGTTCGTCGAGCAGTTCATACAGCAGTTCGACGCTCAACGGTGTTTGTGGCGATGGCTTGACGATATAGGTGTTGCCACACATGATCGCCGTCGGCAAGAACCAGAGCGGAACCATCATCGGGAAGTTGAACGGCGTGATCGCCGCGAACACGCCCAACGGTTGACGCTCGGCAGTTTCGTCGATGCCGCTGCTGATGTCTTCCACCTTGTAGCCTCGCATGATCGACGGCACGCTGATCGCAAAATCGACGCTTTCGATGCCGCGCCGCACTTCGCCGCGCGCTTCATCGCGGGTTTTGCCGTTTTCCTCAACAACGATGCGCGCTAAATCTTCAAAACGTTCTTCGAGCAGCGCTTTGAAGCGGAACATATACTGCACGCGGCTGAGGACGGGCGTGCTACGCCATTCTTCATAGGCGATTTGCGCGGCATCCACCGCGCGATCCACATCGGCGCGCGTGCCAACCGGACACTCAGCCAGCACTTGACACGACGCCGGATTGATCACAGGCGTATACTCGCTGGCGGTTGAATCGATCCATGCGCCGCCGATGTACTGCTTGAGCCGCTTGGTCATGATGAAAACTCCACAGTTTTGATTATGGAACTGCGCGCAAGTTTAACGTTTGCCGCGTCAAAAGGAAAATTCTGGGGATGTGCAGAGACTAGGGGATGATCCACGGGCGCGGATCATCCCCGCTGCTTGACCACTACGGGCGGTTGTCCATGCGTTCTAGTACCGTCGTCAGGCGATCGACAGCGATGGTCAGTTTTTCTTCAGCGGTTGGGGGCGCGGTGGCTTCTTCGACAGCTTCTTCGACTTTCTTCTGGCGATTTAAGCGATTGATGACGCGCACCAGCATAAACACCGCGAATGCCGTGACCAAAAATTGAATCAGCGCATTGAGAAAGGCACCGATGTTGATCGTCACTAATTCACCCTGCGGATTTTCGCCCAGCACGATAGCGATATTGGAAAAATCGACACCGCTGAGCAAGTAGCCAATCGGCGGCGTAATGATGTCTGTGACCAGCGAGCTGACAATCGCTGTGAACGCCGCACCGATGATGATACCGACGGCGAGATCGATCACATTGCCGCGCGTGATAAATTCGCGAAACTCTTTGATCATGGGTGTGTCTCCTTGAGGGTGCGTAGAAATTCGCTACAAATACTCGATGTGGTTGTTCATCTCATCAGCGGTCATGACGCCGCAGATCAGCATTAGCCCGCGCACCCAGTCGCCAATCGACGTAGTGCGTTCACGCGCAAACACGATGCCCGCATGGGCGAAGCCCTCCGCGTGCAAACGGGGATAATCCATGTCGTACGTACACAACACGTAACCCAGAGCGGTTGCGTGCTGGAGATGATGTTCATCGCTGGCACCTAGCTGGTTCAGTTCACGCACAGTAACGCACACGATGCCACGTTCACGCATTTGATCAGCGACGGTGATTTCAACATTCTCATCAAAGTACAGGCGGATGTCGCTGTCCAAGATGTTGCGCCTTTGCCTGTGCGTAGAACTGCTCATCTACGTCGATTTGCTGGTCGATCTCGTCTTGGTGGGCGTAGTAATAGGCTAACGCCGCATGAATTTGAGCGTGACTTAAATGAGGGTATTGCGTCAGCAGATCAGCGACAGTATAGCCCTTATGAACGAACCCAATAGCGATATCTTGCACGCGCATGGTTGTACCCGCTATGATCGGGCGTCCGCCGCGCACGTCGCTGTCGGAGCTAATCAGATTGATCGGAAGGATGGTGATGTCACTCATGCTAATCACTCGCGTTGT
>JBGSRB010000245.1:0-5382 GCA_041737735.1 Anaerolineae bacterium
GAACGAGGGCGGGCAAGCGCGGCGCGAAGATCAGCGCCACCAGCAGCAGCGCCGCGCCGATCAGTGTATAGATGTAGCCTTCTTGCAGGTAAAGCTGTTGATTTTGGACACGGAAAGCCAGTCCAGCGGCGATCATCCAGCCCATCGCGCTGATCGCGCACAATGCCGCCACTAACGCGCGATAGCGTGTCAGCCCCGCGCGCAGGGAAGTGATCCAACCGTCGCGTGCGCGCTCAGAACCGACATTTTGGGGAGTGCTGGTCATACGCAAATCCTCAAACATCTCGTCGTCGTTTTTAGTCGCCCTGTATTGTACACGCGCGCGGCGCGGATACACGTCGAGATTTCCGCGCAAATTCTCTACAAGTCTTTTATGGTTTGCAACCGTTTTTGAGCGCCTGCGTACTATAATGGTAACTTGCAAGCCTGAGCGTTTGTGAATGTGTGTTTGAAAGGACTTGATAATGCGGAAATTGTTAGGCTTGATCGTCGTGGTTGCGCTGCTGCTGAGTGCCGTGACCGTACCTGCCGCCGCCGTTCCGGTGACGGATTTAACTGCGCTGGCGCGTTACTTCCCCGTGTCAGCACCGTTGTATGTCGGTGTTCGCACCGATGACGCTTTCTTCAATGAGGATCTGCAAGGTGTGCTTGATCTCGTGGCGGGCGCGCTGCCCGCTGAATTTGCGGGCGAAATTCCGTCGGTAGGCGCTTTGCTCGACGAAATTTCCGCCGATGCGCCGATGGGGAATAACTTTGAGGACGTGTTCCGTCCGTGGTTGGGCGACACCCTCGCGATTGGTGCGCTGAGCGCCGAAAACATCAACGACGATGGCGAGTTCATGGTCGTGGCGGCATCGACCAGCCTCGATGAAGCCGATAAGTTCTGGTCGGAAGTGATCGATAGTGCCTATACACGCACCGCGTCGGGCGATGTGATCACCTTCACACCCGAAAACACCGCGTTTAATCCCTACGTCTATCTTGATAACGAAGTCGTAATCGTCAGCAGCCAGCCCATCAACCCGTTGACGCGCGAGGCGCGCCTCGACTCGGTTGAGGCTTTCAACGAAGCGTTCGCGCGCCTGCCGGAAGATAGCTATAACATCGCTATGTATATCGACCTGCCCACGTTAGCCCGCGCCAGCGCTGAAGAGTCGGGCATGGGCGCGGAAGTTGATGCTGCTTCCGCCGTGCTGGATGATCTGGGCGCGGCTGCCGTCGGTTTCACCATTGTCGATGGGCGTTCGCTGACGATCGACATCACCACTGGCGCGCCTGCTGGCACTTATGCTGCGGTCGATCCGCAGTTTGCCGATCATGTGCCAGCCAACACGCCGCTGATCATTCACGGCACGAATCTGGCTGCCACCTATCGCAGCGCCATCGATGCCGCGCGTGAAGCCGCGATTGCCAGCGGCACGCCCGAAGCCGAAATCGAAGAGGGCTTGGCGGAACTCGCTTTCACCGTGCGCGGTTTGACCGGCTTGGAACTCGAAACCGAAATTTTGGCGTGGATGACGGGCGATTACATTCTGGCGTTGGGTTTGTCGCCCATGGCGCAGGATGCGTCGAGCATCTTCGGCTTGATGGCGGGCTTCCCGGCGGATTTCGCCATCGTGATCGACGCCAGTGCTGATCCAAGCGCGGCGCAAGCTTTCGCGGCTGGGTTAAGCGGCACGCTGGCGCAGTTTGCCGACGGCGAAAATCTAATAGCGACCACCGACACTATCGACGGCGTTGACGTCACCGTGCTGACGATTATCGCGCCTGATCTGCCGTTCCCGGTTGAGATCATCATGGGCGCGAGCGACGAGGTGTTCTATCTCGGCACACGTGGGTATGCCACGACCGCGTTCACGCTCGAAAACGGCTTGATCGCTGATCCCGATTTTGTCGAAGGCTGGGGTTATGCGCTGCAAGACGCCAATTACTTCCTGTATGCGTCGGGCGTGCCGTTAGCGCCGCTCGGAACGCTGCTCGCCGGCATGAATGGCAGCTCATCCGAAGGTCCCAACGAAGGGGACGCGCTGCGTGGTCTGCTCAATTTGCTGACCAGCAGCTCGATCAGCACCACCATCAGCGATGATGTCGTGTTGTCGCGCTTGGTGCTAACGCTCGGCGAGTAAATCTTCCCGAACGCAGCGCTGAGGTTTTGTGCAGGGGCGATCCATGTGGATCGCCCCTGCTCGTTATGCGGTTACGCACCCACATCGCGGCGCTGAAACGCCAGCACGCCGATAGCGAGCGCGGCGAAGCTGAAGATCAGCATCACAGCGAAGTTGACGGGGTTCAGCCCATAAAGCAGCGTGTTGCCCCCGTCATAGTAGTTGAAATAGGACAAGCCGCGCAGCACAGCGGCGGCGCTTTCACTGGCTGCCGATCCCAACGTGTTGATGAAGTAGCTGGCGATCACGAAACCAGCAGCGGCAGCGGTGCTGATGGCGCGGCGGCGCGTGATGCCTGTGACCAGCGCCGTGAATGCCATGACCACCATCACCGCCGGAATCATGTTGATCGACGCGACCACGATGGCGCCCGCGTCGTAGGCGATCTCGGTCGTCGTGGTCGCGAACAGAATGCCCACCGTCGCCAGCAGCGCGATCAAAGCCGTGATCACGGTGAACGCCAGAAAGCGTTCCAACAGCACCTGCCAGCGCGACAACGGCAGGCTGAATAACACATCGGTGATGCCGCGATCCTCGTCATTCGAGATGATGTTCAACCCACTGATCACGCCGAACGCCGAGAAAAACAGCATCATGTAGCCGTAGAAGCTAAAGCCCAGAAAGCCGCCGGGCGTCGCTAACGCGGCACTGTCGCCCAAGCCAAACATCTGCATGAGGGCGGGCGGCATCGAATCGAGAATGCTGGCGTATTGTTCCAACATATCCACGTTCGGCACGACCGCCACCGTGTAAAAGCCGATGAACGCAAACCCTAAGCCCCAGCCGAGCGCGGAAGTCCAAAAGCGGCGCAGCGTGTGGAAGAATACGACACCGTTCATTGTTACACCTTCTCAGTCAGCGCCGCTGCTTGAGTCGGCGCATAGAATTTCAGGAACACATCTTCAAGCGATGGTTCGCGCACTTGAATATCGCGCACATAGTATCCGTCCAAAGCGCGCAGCAGCGGGTCAAAATCACCGATGAGCTGCAAGTGAATCGCGTCGCCTTCAGCACTCACCGCGCTGACGCCCGGCACACTCGCCAACCCATTGACACGCGCAGCATCACGCAAATGCAGCGTGACATAACGGAAATCGGCGTGCGTCAGTTGATCGACGCGCTGCACGGCTTCCAGCTTGCCCGCGCGCAGAATCGCCACGCGGTCGCAGATCGCCTGTACTTCACTCAACACATGCGACGACAAGAACACCGTGCGTCCTTGAGCGCGCACTTCGCGCACCAGCTCGTAAAACGTCTGCTGCATCAACGGGTCTAAACCGCTGCTCGGCTCATCGAGAATCAGCAGATCGGGTTGATTCATCATCGCGATGATGATGCCCAATTTCCGCTTGTTGCCCGTCGAATAAGCGCGCACCGGCTTGCTTAAATCGAACTGCAAGCGCTCGGCAAGCCGATTGACATAGCGCTCATCATATCCGCCGCGCGCGCGCCCCACGAAATCCACGATCCGGCGCGCGTTTTCGCGATCCCACAGCGCCAATTCAGCAGGCAGATAACCCACGCGCTGGCGAATGGCGATGCTGTCGGCGCGGGCAGACAAGCCCAACACACGCGCGCTGCCACTGGTGGGACGGATCAGATCGAGCAGCAGACGAATAGTCGTCGTCTTGCCCGCGCCGTTGGGTCCCAGATATCCGAAGATTTCGCCCGCGTTCACTGTCAGGTTTAAGCCTTCCAGCGCGCGGACGCCGCCTCGAGAGGCGCTCCCCCCATACACTTTCGTCAGATTTTCAGTTTGAATCACAGGCGTCATGCCCTTGCCTCCTTTGACAAGGAAAATGCCGAATACTCGGTACTGCGGATGATGCGGCTCAGCCAACAACTCAGGTTGGCTTACACCATCGGCAATACTCAGCACTTGGTATTTTCGCTGTCATGCCCCCGGTTGCGCCGCGCGCAGCCGTTCGTGAATATAGGTGCGCGCGCCTTCGAGCATCTGCCGCAGCGCTTGATCGCTTTGCGCGCTGCCCATTTGCTGATGTGGGCTGAATCCTTCCGCCAGCAGAATTGCCAGCCCCGTGCCAATTTGATCCAGCGGCGGCGTTTGTTCACGCGGGATGAGATCATCCATCATGAACAAGCCATAACGCAGCGCTAACAGTAGATGCACCACGGTGTCGGGATCGAGATCGGCGCGAATCACCCCCGCCCGCTGAAAATTCTCGATGAACTCGCGCGAGATGCTCGTCCACTGGGCGAACGCCGACGTGCCACTGATGCGGCGAATGTAATCGCCCAACACCCGCTTATCGCGCGTATAAATAGCGCGCAGCAGCGGCATTTCCATCACGATTTCCCAGCCATAGCGGTAAATCGTGAAGAGCGTCGTGCCTTGCGGGTCGGTGTCAAGCCGGTTGAGCAACTTGTCGATCCACTGATCCGAGTCGCGCATCAGCAAGACTTCGAGCAGCGCATCCTTATTCTTAAAGTGCAGATAAATCGCGCCTTTGCTTACCCCTGCCGCCCGCGCGATCTCGTCCATGGTGGTTTTGTCAAAGCCGTAATGGGCGATGAGATCGGCGGCGGCATCTAAAATGCGCGCTTCGCGTGCGGCTTCGCGTGGTGGCATAGTCCTCCGTGCGCTTTTTGACTAATTGACCCATATGATGAATACGGTCAAATAGTATTATGAAAGCGCACGGCGCAGTCCCCCAAAGATTGGGGGGTGGGCGTTCGCGTAAATTTGCGCCCGCCTTCACAAGCAGGGCGCGCCGCGTTACAATGAGCGTCGCTCCGTCTAAGTGAGGACAACTGCGATCCCATGCAAACCACCCGCTGGACAACCTACGACTTGATCTTTTTCGACTGCGACAGCACGCTGAGCGCGATTGAAGGTATTGACGAACTGGCGCGCTTCAAAGGCAAAGAGTGGCGCATCGGCGTGCTGACGCAAAAAGCGATGGATGGCGAACTCGACTTGAGCGAAGTGTACGGCAAGCGCCTGCGCGCCATCCGTCCCACGCGCGGACAGTTGAAAGCCATCGAAGAACGCTACATGGAAACCATCGTGCCGGATGCGCGCGAAGTGATCGCCGCGCTGCATTTTCTGGGCAAGCATGTGTTCATCATCAGCGGAGGGCTTGCCGAACCTGTGCGCGCCTTCGGCGGACGCTTGGGTGTGCCGCCCGAACGGGTGCGCGCCGTTGAACTGGAATACAACGAGCTTTCCGGCGAGTGGTGGCGCTATTACGAGCCG
>JBGSRB010000307.1:0-2778 GCA_041737735.1 Anaerolineae bacterium
CTGATGCCGCAGCGCGACACCGCCGCAGATCGTCAGGTCGAAGTGATCGTGACCGAAGTCGTCAAGAATGCGTTCAGCTATAACCGCATGGGTTATGCGTCGGCGATGTCGTGGGTGCTGTTCGCCTTGATCTTCGCGATCACGTTTGTGCAACTGCGTTTACAAAAACGGTGGGTTTATTATGAAGCTGACTAAAACCTTGAGCGCGCCGCGCGCCGTTGATCGCCCTGCTAGCCCATCCGCGCGCCTTGATCCGGCGCGGTGGTTCAAGCACGCGCCGCAGTATGTGATCATGGCGCTGATCATCATCGTGATGGTGCTGCCATTCGCGTGGATGCTGAGTACATCGCTGAAGGCGCAGGAATACATCTTGCAAACCACGCCGCAGCTTATTCCCGACCCGCTGACGTTCGAGAGCTATGCCCGTTTGAGCGAACGGATCGATCTGCCGCGCACGGCGTTCAACAGCATGTTTGTCGCGGTGGTCGGCACGCTCGGTCAGCTTCTCATTTCCGCGATGGCGGCGTTCGCCTTCTCACGGATGCACTGGCGCGGGCGCGATCTCGTGTTCGTGCTGTACTTAGCCACGATGATGATTCCGTCGGTGGTGCTGGTCATTCCGCAGTTTATTCTAGTGCGCTCACTCGGCTGGATGAACAGCTACGCCGCGTTGATTGTTCCCGCGCTGTTTAGCGCGTTCGGCACATTTTTACTGCGCCAAGCCTTTCTGCAACTGCCCAAAGATTTTGAAGAAGCGGCGTTTGTGGATGGCGCGAATTACTTCACGATCTTCTGGCGCATCCTGCTGCCGTTGACCACCCCCGCCTTGGCGACACTGGCGATTTTCAGCTTCATGGGACAGTGGAATGCTTACCTGTATCCGCTGTTCGTCGCCCGTCGCGCCGATGTGATGACCCTGCCCATCGCTTTGGCGACGCTGCAAGGCGCGCCGCGCGCCCTGACGGAATGGAATATCGTAATGGCGGGCGCGGTGGTGGCAGTGCTGCCCGTGCTGCTGGTGTATTTAGTGGCGCAGCGCTGGTTTGTGCGCGGCGTGATCTCCAGCGGCGTCAAAGGTTAGGTTTCGTTACGCAACGAAATGCGTTTAATGGATTCGTTCAAAGTTGTTTCAAGTAAACAGGAGTTACACAATGCAGCGCAAACTAAGATTTATGCTCGCTCTGATGACCGTTCTGCTGATGATCGGTCTGCTGCCGCTCAGCGCGCAGGAGTCAACCACGATCCGTTACTTCACGTTTTCCGCCGCGCCCGATTATCTCGAAGAACTTGATGTGATCGTGCAAGCCTTCCAAGCGGAAAATCCGGGCATCACGGTTGAAGTGACGACCGCGCCGTTCAGCGATTACTTCACCCTGCTGCAAGCTGATGTCGTCAGCGGCGCCGCGCCCGACGTGTTCGAGTTGAATTTCGAGAACTTCGTCACCTATGCGGCGAACGATACGCTGCTCGACATTTCCAGCTATCTGAGCGGTGACGCGCCCTATTACCCGCGTGCGCTCGAAGCCTTCCAATATGACGGCGTGCAGCTTGCTCTGCCGGAAACTTTCTCGACCGTGCTGATGTTCTACAATGCTGACCTGTTCGACGCGGCAGGCGTGGAGTATCCCGCAGCCGATTGGACGTGGGATGATGCGCTGGTGGCAGCCGAAGCGATCACGGCGCTCGGTGATGACACATGGGGCGTGTTCTCGCCCGTGCAATTCTGGGAATTCTACAAAAAAGCGGGACAGAATGGCGAATGTGAGTTCTTCAACGCTGACATGACCGAATCGACCATCAACTCGGCGGCGTGCGTCTCGACGCTCGAAACGATGATCAGCTTTATGGATAACGGCGTGATGCCGACTCAGGCGCAGCTTTCCGGCGTCAGCGATTCGGAATTGTTCCTCAGCGGTAATCTGGGCATGTTGGTCACGGGCATCTGGATGTTCGGCGCGTTCGCTGAAGCACCCTTTAACTGGGACGTCCAACTCGAACCCGCCATCAATCAGCAGGCGCATCACTTCTTCGCCAACGGCGTCGCTGTTAGCGCGACGACCAGCAACCCCGAAGCCGCCGCGCTGTGGGCTGAATTCCTGACCGCCAGCGCCACCGCCGCCGAAGTGCGCGTCGCCAGTGGGTGGGAACTGCCCGCATTGGATGCGCCCGAATACTTTGAAGCCTATCTGGAATTGTCGCCGCCCGCCAACCGCGCTGCTGTGTTCCAAGCGCTGGAAAGCCCGGTGACTCCGCCCGTGATCGAGCGCCAGAACGAAATGCAAGACATCGTGAACACGGTGATCTCGCGCGTGCTGGATGGCGAAATCAGCGCGCAGGAAGCGCTCGACGAAGCGAAAGCCGCCATCGACGGCTTGCTCTAAGCCTTGATTGGTGGGGCGATCTCATGGATCGCCCCACCACCACATGAATCAGTCCACACCACGCCCAAAAAGGTGAAATGTCATGCCCACGCTTGTTCATCAACCCTTCGGACAGCAGCATCCCTATGAACAACTGCCTGAGGAACGCTTTCCGCGCCAGCCGTTAGCGGGTGAAGCCTTCACCATCGGCATTGTCGCGCGCCCACCGGGGACGATCACGCGCGTGATCGTTCACAGCACGATCGACGGTGTGGCGCAGCCTGACATCGAAGCGCAGCAGGTGGTCAACTGGCGACCGGAATGGGAACATGGCGTCGGCGCGGAATTTCTCGAGCGCGTGGTCAAGATCAATCAGGATGTGTGGCAGGCGCAGTTGATCGCGCCGCCGTTCGGGTCA
>JBGSRB010000330.1:0-2209 GCA_041737735.1 Anaerolineae bacterium
CGGTCACGCTGTGTCTGCCGCAGGATGTGCAAACCTTCGCCTACGATTATCCCGCTGACTTGTTCGAGAAGCGCGTATGGCGCATCCCGCGCAACCGACCGGATCACACGGCGCTGTATGAAGCCGCCGCCATGATTCGCACCAGCCGCGCGCCGCTGATCATCGCGGGGGGTGGCGTGCATTACAGCGAAGCACACATCGCGTTACGCGCGCTGGTCGAAGCCACGGGCATCCCCGTGAGCGAAACGCAAGCGGGCAAAGGCGCGCTGGCTTACGATCACCCGTTAAATCTGGGCGCCATCGGCGCGACCGGAACACCCGGTGCGAACATCAGCGCGCGCGAAGCCGACCTGATCATCGGGATCGGCACACGCTACAGCGATTTCACGTCGGCGTCGAACACGGCGTTTCAAAACCCCGACGTACGCTTTATCAACCTCAACGTGATGGAATTGGACGCTTACAAACGCGGCGCGATCCCGCTGGTGGGCGATGCACGCGCGACGCTGGAAGAACTCACACCGCTGCTGACGGGCTGGCGCACCGATGAAGCCTATCAAGCGCGCACACGCCAATTCAATGCCGACTGGGACGCCGAAGTCACGCGCATTTACAATCTCGAACACGAGCCGCTGCTGAGTCAGGGTGAAGTCGTGGGCATGGTCAACACGTTCAGCGACGCGCGCGACGTGGTGCTGTGCGCGGCGGGCAGCCTGCCGGGGGATTTGCATAAGCTGTGGCGCACGCGCGACCCGCGCGGTTATCATCTCGAATACGGCTTCAGCACGATGGGCTATGAAATCGCAGGCGGGTTGGGCGTCAAGCTGGCTGATCCGTCGCGCGAAGTCTACGTGATGGTGGGCGATGCCTCGTTTTTGATGATGCACACCGAGATCGTCACCATGGTGCAGGAAGGCATTAAAGTGACGATCATCGTGCTGGACAATCACGGTTACGCCAGCATCGGCGGGTTATCCAAAAGCTTGGGCAGTGATGGCTTTGGCACGAAATATCGCTATCGCACCGACAACGATCAACTGGATGGTGAAACCCTGCCCATCGACTTCGCCGCCAACTGCGCCAGCTTGGGCGCGCACACGATCACAGCGGCGGATCGCGGTTCGTTCATGGACGCGCTGCAAGCCGGCAAGACGATCACGGATCGACCGGTGTGCATCGTCGTCGAAGTGGATCGCCGTCAGCGTGTGGACGGTTATGAATCGTGGTGGGATGTAGCGGTCGCGGAAGTCAGCACTAACCCCGACGTGCAGCAAGCGCGCGCTGATTACGAACAGAACAAAGCGCGCGAACGCTTTCATTTGTGAACCAGACAACAACGCACAAAGGACACAACATCGTGACAGCAGAACGTTTAGGCGTCATTGGCACGGGACGCATCGGGCGCGTGCATGTGGAAACACTGACGCGGCGTGTAGCCAACGCGCAGGTGATCACCGTGACCGACCTCAATCAAGAGGCGGCGCGCGATGTAGCGGCACAGTTCGGCGTGGCACACGTCAGCGCGTCGGCGGCTGAAGTGCTAAGCGATCCCACCATCGACGCGGTAGTGATCTGCACCGCCACCGATACGCACGCCGACTTGATCACGCAGGCGGCGCAAGCGGGCAAAAATATCTTTTGCGAGAAGCCCATCGCCGCCGATCTCGCGCAGATCGATGCGGCGCTGGCGGCAGTCGATCAAGCGAGCGTCAAGCTGATGCTCGGCTTCAACCGTCGCTTTGATCCGAATCACGCGCGCATTAAACACGCCATAGAGTCGGGCGAGATCGGCACGCCGCACCAACTAACCATCATCAGCCGCGATCCCGCCCCGCCGCCGATCAGCTATGTGAAGGTGTCGGGTGGCATGTTCTTCGATATGACCATCCATGACTTTGATATGGCGCGCTTTTTGTTTGGTGAAGTCGAATCGGTCTACGCGCTCGGCGGCGTGCTGGTCGATCCTGAGATCGGTGCGGCGGGCGACATCGACACGGCGATCATCACGCTGCGCTTTGTCAACGGGGCGCAGGGCGTGATCGAGAACAGCCGCAAAGCGGTGTACGGCTACGATCAGCGCGTGGAGGCGTTCGGCAGCGCGGGCAGCGCGTCGAGCGGGAATTGGTACGCCGACGCCGTGACGATCAGCAGCGCGGAGGACGTGCGGCGCGGCTTACCGCTGAACTTCTTCATGGAGCGCTATCTGGCG
>JBGSRB010000336.1:0-3053 GCA_041737735.1 Anaerolineae bacterium
CTGGCAGAACTCAAAGAGGGCGACGTGGTGCGCGGCACCGTCACCGGGCTGCGCGACTTCGGCGCGTTCGTCAACTTGGGCGGCGCCGATGGCTTGATTCACGTGTCGGAACTGGCATGGCATCGCGTCGATCACCCGCGCGACGTGCTGCGCGTCGGTCAAGAGATCGATGTCTACGTGTTGAGTCTGGATCGTCAGACCAACCGCATCGCGCTCAGCCGCAAGCGTCTGCTCGAAGACCCATGGGAAGCGGCATCCGGTCGCTACCATGAAGGGCAGTTGGTCGAAGGTGTCGTGACCAACGTTGTCGATTTTGGCGCGTTCGTCGCGCTCGACGACGGCTTGGAAGGCTTGCTGCATCTGAGTGAGATGGGCGATGGTTCGCTCAAGGAACCCCATTCCTACGTCAAGAAAAGCGACCGCATGAGCTTGCGGATCAGCCATCTTGAGCCGGAAAAGCGCCGCGTGGGTTTCACGCAGCGTTGGGGAACCGATGCGGCTGAAGCGGCTGCCAATGCAACCGACGCCCCGCCCGCGGGTGAAACTGAAGCCAGTGACGCGCCCAGCGCCGAATTGCCTTTAGACGATGCCCCGGTCAATGAGGCTGAGGTCAGTGTCAATGATGAGCCAATGGGCGACGCGCCTGCTGCGCTCACCGATGCCGCCGACGCGCCCGTCGAGGATGCGCCTGCGTCTGAGGTCAGCACCAATGGCACCAGCAGCGCCGAACATGACGAAGCGCCGGAAACTGCGCCGCAGTCGGAAACACCCGCTGACGACGAAACCGCCCGCTAACGCAGCGCGCTTGAACACAGCAGCACCAACGCCGAGAGCATCCCTCTCGGCGTTTTTGATCCCGCGCCCAACGATTTCCCTACCGCCCTATGTTCACCCACGCGCGCCGATGTTAAAATCGGGTCGATTGCACTTTTAGCTCTATGAGGTAACAGCTTATGTTGAAGCAGGTGACGCGCCTCGCTTTCACCGTGTTCGCGCTGGCGCTTCCGCTCAGCCTAGCGAACGCGCAAAGTGATGCGCCCGAAACTATCGCCTATGATCCGAGTGTGTGCGCCGAACACATCGACGGCAGCCCTTTGAGTGAGGCGTGCCTTGAGATGATCGCCGCCCACCCGCGCCCGAACGTCACGCCGATCAATCAGGACGGCTACACGCTCGACACCTACAGCTTTTGGCGCGTGGGACCCGATCCGACGACGACTTATGACGCCCCGAACGGCAATTTTCACAGCGAAATTCCGCAAGGCTTCAATTTCGTGCGCGCCGTTGATCTCAGCGTTGACGGCTGGCTGCAAATCGAAGGCGGTCGCTGGCTGCCGCGTGACTCGGCGCGCTGGACGCAGCCGTCCTTCTTTCGCGGCGTGCTGCTGGACGAACACGACTTGGACGAACCGTTCGCCTTCGTGCTGGATTTAAGCCGCATCTATGCGTCCGAATATCCCGGCGGTCCCCGCACGCAAGCCACCGGACGCTGGATCGACCGCTACGAGCGCGTCAACATCTACAGCACCGCCTACGATGAAGATGGCTGGCGCTGGTACATGATCGGCCCCAATCAGTGGGTGGAACAGCGCTTCGTCGCTAAGGTTCAGCGCACCGAGCGTCCCGAAGGCGTCAGCGGGCGTTGGGTCGCCATCGACCTGTACGAGCAAACGCTGGTCGCGTATGAAGATGATACGCCTGTCTTCGCCACCCTGATCTCGACGGGTATGCCCGGCACGCCCACCCGCGAAGGCTTGTTCACCGTGTGGGCGGAACTCGCGCGCGATGGCATGTCCGGCGCAACCGGCGCGCCCAACGCCTACGCACTGCAAAGCGTGCCGTGGGTCATGTATTTCGACAGCGACATCAGCATTCATGGCACCTATTGGCATGATCTGTTCGGCTATCGCCAGAGTCGCGGCTGCGTCAACCTGACCATCAGCGATGCCAAGTGGGTGTTCGAGTTCTTCCAGAACGCGCCGCCCAACACGCCCGAAGGCGAAGTCGCGCAGCATGTTTTCGTTTACAGCAGCGGCGAATACGGCGTCACCGCGACGGGCATCTGATCTCATTTAAGCCACACTTGGGGGGCAGGTGCAACCCGCCCCCTACAAAATACCCATCCCCCACTTTACGCCCAACCCATGACAAGTTTAGTTTGGTCGCGTAAATTTAGCGTTAATCATCCGGTGTGTGCTTGCGCGCTCACCATGAATGATTACAATAGATAGCATTCATGAATCGCTCATGTTATGAGCTAATGACATGTTAAGGGAAGGGTTGTTACGACTATGGCTATGGATATGTTGACCCCGATTGAAAATTTCGCCCAAATTAAAGTCGTCGGTGTGGGCGGTGGCGGCAACAACGCCGTCAACCGCATGATCACCGAAGGCTTAGGCGGCGTCGAATTTATCGCCGTGAACACCGATAATCAAGCGCTGATGCTGTCGAAAGCCAAGACGCGCGTGCGCATCGGCGATAAGCTCACGCGCGGTTTAGGCGCAGGCGGCAACCCCGAGATCGGCAAGCGTGCGGCGGAAGAAAGCGTCGAAGATTTAATGGAAGTGCTGCGCGGCGCGGATATGATCTTCATTGCCTGCGGCATGGGCGGCGGCACGGGAACGGGCGCATCGCCTGTCGTGGCGCAGGTGGCGAAGGAACTCGGCGCGCTCACGATTGGCGTCGTCACCCGTCCGTTCACGTTTGAAGGCTCGAAACGTCAGCTTTCCGCCGAAGCGGGCATCGAAGCGCTCAAAAGCCAGGTCGATACCCTGATCGTCAGCCCCACCGACCGCCTGCTGCAAATCGCCAGCAAAAACGCCAGCTTACAGCAAGCCTTCTCGCTGGCGGATGATGTGCTGCGTCAAGGTATTCAAGGCATCAGCGAATTGATCACCGTTCCCGCGCTGATCAACCTCGACTTTGCCGACGTGCGCACGATCATGAGCGAAGGCGGCGCGGCACTGATGGCAGTCGGGCGTGCTTCGGGTGACGAGCGTGCGCGCAAAGCCGCCGAAGCCGCGATCAGCAGCGCCCTGCTCGATGTCACC
>JBGSRB010000377.1:0-2719 GCA_041737735.1 Anaerolineae bacterium
GGCGAACATGCCGCCGCGCGCGCCTTATTGTTGCGCATGTTGGAGAGCGAACGGGCGGCGTGTCTCGCCGCGCTCGACATGGGGTGATAGGGTAAACGTACATCAACAGCGCATTGCGTCGCATGTGCTGCCGTTTTACAATGTGCCTTACTTAATAACGGTGTAACGCAGGAAAGGTTGCCGCATCATGACACAACTGGCTGATCGCGCCCGCGCAATTTGGCAGCAGCTTCAAGGCGCGGAGACGCGCCAACCCAGTCGCATCACTATTCCCGCCGATCACATCATCGGTCTGGATGCGTCGCAGCCGTTTGAGCGCAACGCCGTGTATTTTCAGGTGCGCGTCAACGAGATGTACCTGACCAAAAGCCGTGAATGGTTCAGCACCTATGATCCGATGGTGTATGTGGTCAGTGAGTTCATCTATGACAAAGGTGTGCAATCCGTGCCGTTCGTGGTGGGTCCCGCGCTGGTCGAAAAGTTCGGTCAGCAAACGCCGCAGGGCATGGTTTTTACCAATACGCGCGTGGCGGGTTTGCATCCGTATCGCGGCGGAAGGCTGACGCTTTCCGTGATGTTGTCGCGTGTGGAACGACAGAACTTCCCGAAGCAGATGCTTGGCGTGGTCGAAAGCATTGCCGGCGCGATTGATTTTTCCACCGCGCTGACCAGCTATGTCAAGGTGGCGAATGCGCTGGTTGATGGCGTCAGTTCGTTGTTGAGCTTGGGCGGCACGCAGCCGTTGATCGGCTGGCGCAACGAGTATGACACCGACGCGGGCGATCTGCTGCGCCCGACGTTCTTCGCGCTGATCGATCAGCCGAATCTGGCGTCGAGCAATTTTTGGGTGCGCGAAAATCAGTTGTTCACGGGCAGCAGCGCCCAGAACTTGACGCCGTACCGCGACGCCGACTTTGTGCTGTACAGCGTGATCCAAACGGCGGAACGCAGCGACGAACGCACCCTGCCCTTCTACGCCGAATATGAAAACATTCTGGAAACAGCGGGGCGCGCCACGAAAGAAGGCTGGAACTCCGCCATCACCAGCATGATGGCGCTGCGGAACGCCATGCTGCGCAGTCCCGACCTGACGCGCCAGCAAGCACGCGCGCTGGCTGATAAATACGTGGCGGAAATTCGCACCGAGTTCGCTTATGCGCTGGAGCAGCGTGAGCTTGAAAGCGTCACGCGCAGCGCTCCGGCGGCAGCATTCTCGGCATCAACCGAATTATCGGATGATGATCTGCGCGATTCGCTGGCGATTCTCGATTTGATGCAGTAGTGGTAAATGTCAATGTATTCGAAATGGTCGTGGCGTGTCATTTAACGCAAAGTTGATGTTCAATATCCGGCGCAGCCTGTTGATACTGGTTGTGCTGGTTGTGATCGCCGCGTGCGCGCCCGCGCCGCGTGCGGATACCCTGAGTGGGCGGCTGTTGGTGTGGCACAGTTATGAAGATGTGGCTGCCGAAGCCATCGAACGCGCCTTCGCGCGCTTCACCAACATTTATCCTGATCTGGCGATCTTCACCGTGTATGTGCCGTCAGATCAGATTTACGACCGCTATGTTGAAGCGGCGGCGCAGGCATTGGGTCCCGATCTCATAATCGGCGCGCACAGTTGGCTGCCTGAGCTGGTCGATGCGGGTTTGATCCGCCCGATCAACGCTAGTGCGCCCAACTTGGAGCGTTATCTTTCCGCGGCTGTCGAAACTGTGCGTTATGAGGGCGGCATCTATGGTTTGCCCTTCGCGCTGCAACCCGTCGCGCTGTATTACAACCGCGAAGTGGTCGAACAGCCGCCCACGCAGATCGACCAGTTGATCACGGAAGCCGCCGCTGGTCGCGCGGTCGGTTTGCCGACGCAGTTCGAGCGCGCCTATTGGGGCGTGAGCGCGTTCGGCGGGCGCTTATTCGATGACGCGGGCGCGCTGGTGCTGGATCGCGGCGGCTTTGCCAGTTGGCTGACGTGGCTCAAGAGCGCGCAGGAAGCGCCGGGCTTTTTCCTCAGCACCGATGAAGAAGTGCTGCGTTCGTTGTTCGCGCAAGGCATTTTGACGTATTACGTCGGCACACCCGCTGATCTTGCCTTTTTGCGGCGCACCCTCGACGCCGCGTTGATCGGCGCTGCGCCACTGCCCGCTGGACCTGCTGGCACGCCCGCGCCTTTGCTCTCGACCGATGTGCTGATGTTCAATCAGTTCAGCAGTAACCACGCCCACACGGTCGCCTTTGCACTGGCTGAATTTTTGACCAACAACGAACAAAGCGCGGCGTTCATTCGTGAATTTCAGCATGTTCCCGCCAACCGCAACGTGCGGATCGACGCGAGCGTGAATCCGGTGGTGGCAGCTTTTACGGCGCAAGCGCGCACGGCGATCCCTGTATCGAACTCGCCCGCCTTTGACGCCTTGCTCGAACGCGGCGACGGTGTGTATGCGCGCGTGTTAGACGGCGTGATCAGCGCGGGGGAAGCCGCCGCCGAATTAACCGTTTCCGTCAATACGGCGCTCGATCTCACGCCCGCTGATCCGCTGGACTGCCCGCTGACGGGCGAGATCGTCATGTGGCACGCTTGGAACGATGCCAGCGCCGCGTATTTAGCCGATGCTGCGGGCGCGTTCATGCGTGATTGTCCCAATGTCATGGTAACGCTCGTGCCGTTCACGACCGATGCCGCCATCGCGCAGAGCTACTTGGCGCTGTCGGGCGAAGCGTT
>JBGSRB010000426.1:0-2357 GCA_041737735.1 Anaerolineae bacterium
GGCGACTTCTTCCAAGAAGTTGTTGTGCGCGTTGAAAAAGAACGAAAGCTGCGGCGCGAAGTCGTCCACGCTCAAGCCCGCGTCGATGGCGGCTTGCACATAGGCGATCCCGTTCGCCAGCGTGAACGCGACTTCCTGTACGGCGGTGCTGCCCGCCTCACGAATGTGATAGCCGCTGATGCTGATCGTATTCCAGTGCGGCACATCCGTTTTGCAGTAGGCGAATAAGTCGGTGATCAAGCGCATCGACGGTTTGGGTGGATAGATATACGTGCCGCGCGCGATGTATTCCTTCAGAATGTCGTTTTGCACCGTGCCGCGCAGTTTATCGCTGCTGACGCCCTGCTGCTTGCCGACCGCGATATACATCGCCAGCAGCACGGTAGCGGGCGCGTTGATCGTCATGCTGGTAGATACTTGATCCAGCGGAATCTGATCGAACAGCAGCGCCATATCGCGCAAACTGCTGATGCTGACGCCCACTTTGCCCACTTCACCCAATGCCATCGGATCATCGGCGTCATAGCCGATCTGCGTGGGCAGGTCGAACGCCACGGATAAACCGCTTTGTCCCTGACCCAGCAGGAAACGATAGCGCGCGTTCGACTCTTCTGCGCTGGCATAACCGGCATATTGGCGCATCGTCCATAGGCGCTCACGATACATGCCCGCGTAAATGCCGCGCGTGAACGGATATTTGCCCGGCACGCCTAAAGTCTGCTCAAAATCGGGGGCAAGCGCCGCCGCCGTGTAATGCGACTCCAGCGGAATAGCGGAGGATGTTGCAAACTTACGTGGTTCGCTCATGGGTTTTGCTCCAGATGGATCAGCCTGCTTACATACGTTCATACGGTAGCACCAACCCGTCATTCGTGCGAGTGCAACTCATCAGGCGTGCGGGGTTACATTTGTGAATGTCGATCCGACGGCGGCGCGCGTCAATCGCCCTTGCCTTTGCGTGTTTGTTCCTGCTACCCTTACCATGTTGAAGCACAGAAGCGAGTGATCACAACATGCGTTTACGCGCGTTTTTAATGGTCGTGGGCGCGCTGCTGGTGGTGGCGACCTTCGCCTTCCCCTATTGGCAGCCGCTTGTGCAGCCGACGGTGGCGAATGTCGAGATCGCCCTGCCCGGCTTGCCGCTGGAATTGCAAAATGCGTTCGTCAGCCTGCCGCAGGAAATGCAAACGGCGTATCAAACGCTGCACGCCAGCAGCCCGCAAACCGCCGTCGAGATGGTCGCCGCCGCCTTAACGCCGCGCCTGCCGCTGCCTGAAGAAGAAACCGAAGCACCCGAAATGACCTCGCCCGTGATCATCGCCAGCGCAACGTTTCAACAGTTGGACGCGATCCGCGCGGGGCAAGGCACGCTCAACATTTATCAGACCGCCGACGGCGAGCTGATCCTGCGCTTCGATGATAATTTCAGCCTGACCAACGGACCCGATCTGCGCGTATATCTCGCGCGCACCGAAGCACCCAGCACAGGCGCTGAACTGCAAGGCGAGGAAGGCGCGCTCGAAATCGGCTTGCTGCGCAACAGCTTCGGCGCGCAAAATTACACGCTGCCCGTCGCCACCAACCTTGCCGATTATCGCAGTCTGGTGATCTACAGCTCAAGATTGGATATGATCTACACCATCGCGCCGTTATTCCTGCGCTTATCCTGAGTTCAAGCCACAGGCAACCCACCATGAGCGATGAATATGCAGCACTTGCGCCCTTTTATGACCCGATTGGCATGTCCGCCTTTGCCGAGTCGATCACGCCCGATGTGATCCGCTTTGTGCAAGCCAACGACTGGATCGGGCGGCGTGTGGTCGATCTGGGTTGCGGCACGGGCAAAGCCGCGCATTGGCTGGCGAAACAGGGCGGCTATAACACGACGGGCATCGATCAATCGCCCGCGATGCTGACGCAGGCGCGCAAACTGAGCGCATCGGCGCAGGGCATCGGCTTGACCTTTGTCGAAGGCGATATTCGCGCGATCAGCGGGTTGCTTCATGTCGAGTTAGCGCTGGCGTTCGATGTGTTCAATGAGTTGGCAACCATGCGCGATCTGGAGCAGGTGTTGCAATCGGTGGTGGCGCTGCTCGATCCCGGTAAGCTGCTGGTGTTCGACCTGCACACGATCGCGGGTTTGGCGGCGCAGGATGCGATCAACACGATCTTGCACGATACCGAGCGCTTGTTTGTGTTGCAAACGCAGCAGTTCGATTATGATCGCCAAAGTTTGACGCAAACCTATCGCGCGTTTGCGGCGGAAGCGCGTTCAGGAACGTGGGCGCATCGGCGTGCCGAGCGCACACTGCGCGGTTTTCCCGTGCCAGCGGTGCTGGCGCTGCTGACGCGCGTCG
>JBGSRB010000427.1:0-1945 GCA_041737735.1 Anaerolineae bacterium
GTCGGCAGCGTCAGCTTCACTTAGCACGCGGTCGATCAGCGCGCGCAGATCGCGTTCAATGAAGCTGCGATAATCATCGGGCGTGGCGTGTTGATTATAGCCTTGCAGAATCGCGCCGCTGTCGTCGCTGAACACCTCAAAGAACTGCTTGACGCGCCGATACTGCATCATGCACGACTCGAAATCGTCATCATCGGGACACAGCGATACGCGCTCCATGCGCCGATAAATGACGATCAGCGGGCGGTGGGTGTCGCGCGCGGCGTCCAGCGCGTTGATGTATTCCCACTCCGTGCCACTTTGAAACGCTGTGCCGTCCGCCTTCTGATAATCGGGGAAGGGCAGGGGCGTTCCCATGCGTGACCAGAAGATCACGATCACGATGTCGCACTCGGCGGGCGTCGCCAAGCCCGAATTGATCGCCGCCTGCGGCGTCATGGTCGCCAGCATGGGCGTGCGCGAGTCGGGATGATCCCACGCGATTACCTCAAGCTGGACGCGCTGCTTTAGTTCCGGATCGTAACGCAGATCGTCGATCACCTGCTGCGTGATCGCGCGTTCTTCCGCAACATCGCCGGGGGATGATAAAAAGATGCGAATGGGTTGCGCCATGATCTGCTCACTCACCGAATCAACTGCGTCGTCTCAGCGATCCGCAGTCCTTTGGCGGCGAAGCGGTCGAACTCTTTTTTGGCAAGCGCGTCAAAATCAATCGTCGGGTGGGCGACCGGGGACATGGCGTCGCTCAGCACGCAGAATTTCTCAATGATTTGCTGTTGATCATCGAAATAGTGCATGATCGATGCCACGGTTTCCAGCACGCAGTGGCTTTCGGCTTGCCCGGCGATGAAGATGCGATCATAGCTGCTGAGCATGTTCAAGAACGCGATATTAAGTTCACCGTTCGGATTATCCATCACTTTAACTTCGGGTTCGAGCATGGAGTAATGTTCGGTTTTAGGAATCATGCCTTTTTCCAAAAAGATCGGGCTGACATGGCGTGCGGCGCTATGGAAGGCGATGGCTTCATACAGTGCAGGCATCAGCGCGTGACCCGGCGTGCCAAGCAAACAGTGATAGGGCCAGATCATCAATTCTTTGCGCGCGCCAATTTCTAAGAGCTGCACATAATCGGCTGACCATTCTGGCTCATACAACGCGCGCCACCTGCCGCTTTGCACATCCGCGCTGGTGATCACGGTGTAAGGTTCAGGGTGCTGTCCATCGGCATCTTCCCACCACGTTTGAAAGAAAATTTGGATCTGCACATGGCTGTCGAGCGAGGCGGAAATTGTCGTCAGGCGGCTGAGATTGCGGAAAATCCACTCGATGATGCGCCGTGTGTCGTCCACCGCGCCGGGGACGCGCAATTTGCCATCTGCATGAATGAAATCGACCTGACAATCGACCAGCAGCAGCATGGTGCGCACCTGCGCCATCGACGACGGCGTGACATCAACGGCAGCGCCCGCGCGCACTGCGTTGAGAATGTTAGGGGCATATAATTCGCCCACCTTGTTTGGGTCATAAAAAGACGGGTTGTTCATATTGGCTCGCTCCCGTGCTAGATCACCGCTGGCAGACTGACTGCACACTCATTATGATGATTGCGCGGATTGATTGCAAACGATGAGGAAGACACTATGACGACAGAAACGACAACGCGCACCGTCTTTTGGCATGAGGATCATGTCAGAATGATCGATCAAAAGCGCATTCCGTGGGAATTTGCGCTGGTCGAACTGCGCGATCATATCGCAGTGGCAAACGCGATCACCGATATGACGGTGCGCGGCGCGCCTGCCATCGGTGCATCGGCGGCGTTCGGCTTGGCGCTGGCAGCGCGTGAGAGTGGAGCATCGACACTGTCCGCATTATGGGCTGATCTCGAACGTGCCGCCGCCACACTCAAAGCCGCGCGCCCGACAGCGGTCAATCTGGCGTG
>JBGSRB010000447.1:0-3838 GCA_041737735.1 Anaerolineae bacterium
GTCACGGCGAACACATGCCCCACGCGGTGCAAAGCCGCGCGCTGCATCCATGCGCCGACGCGCCCGCCCGCGTATTGATGGGTTTCATACGCCAGCTTGGCGCGCGGGATGATCAGGCTGAGCAGCAGCAGCACCAGTGGATCGCGGCTGTAATAGGCATCGGCGCGGGTGAACACTGCCGCGATCAGCGCCGCCAGTGCGAACGTGACATACTGCACGAAAAACGCCCATACGGTCGCAAACAGCGCCAGTGCATCCGCCGTGAACAGCAAACGATGCGTGAAATTGCGCTGCACGCCGTAATGCGCCCACACATCGCGGATCGCGCGCAGTTCCGGGGTGTTGGCGCGGCGCGGCGTCCATAATTCGACGGTTGCGCCCGCATCCGCGAAGGCTTCGCAGTTCTGCACGATCTGCAAGCCGTGCGCTTTTTCGGTGGGCAGGCGAATGTTGGCGATGTAAATCAGCTTCAACGGGCGATCTCCTCATACAGCGCGGCATACGACGCGGCGGCGTGATCCCACGAGTAGCGCGCTTCGATTAGTTCACGGGAGCGCGCGCCGATCAGATCACGCTGATCAGGCTGTCGCGCCCAATGGATCACCACTTCGGCATAGTTTCCCGCGTGATCAGCGCTGACGGCGTGTTCGCCTTCCGTGACGGTGATGCCATCGAACGCAATCGGCGTGCCGACCACCGCACAGCGCATCGCCATGGCTTCCAGCATCTTGTTTTTGATGCCCGCGCCCGTCAGCAACGGACAGACATACGCGCCCGCCTGCGCCAAATACGGGCGCATGTCGTCCACCCGCCCCGTGACGATGATCGACTCGGTCGCGCGCGCTTGTAAATCCGCAGGTGGGTTCGCGCCGACTAGATATAACTTGGCGTCAGGCAAATCAAGCCGCACGCGCGGCAGCACGTGATCGATCAGCCAGTGCGCGGCTTGATGGTTGGGCGCATACTCGAAATTGCCCGTGAACAGCAGCATGTTGGGATCGCGCGGCAGGTCAATCGGCTGGAAATAGTTCAGATCGACGCCGTTGGCGATCACTTCGACGCGCAGCGCTGAATTCAAGGTTAGCAGTTCGGCGCGATCCACGGCGCTGACGACGGTCACGGCGCGGTAGGGTGCGAACATGAACGCCTCGAAATGGCGGGCGATTAAAAGCTGACCCCACCCCCTAACCCCCTCCCCGAATTCTGAGAGGGGGAATGGAAATGCTTTAACCAGTCGCCTGAGATAGAGCGCATAGCTTTCATACGGCGTGATCAGCGCGGGCAGTGGTTCGACCGCGCGCGCGAATTCATACACCTGAACGCCGCCGAATAGATGCGCCACGTCGTATTCATGCTGATCGATGTGCTGGCGAATGGCGTGCCACATGGCGCTTGACCATGCCTGATCCGCGCTGTGCGGAAAGCGTCGTGACGGGATCAGCAGGCGCGCGAGATAACTTGCGGGCGGGCGCGGCGCTTCGGGGATCAGCGTGATGTGGCGGAAATAAGCGGCGTAATGCGCTTGATCCTGTGGATCGATGTGCGCGTCGCTGAAGGCGATCAGGTCGATGGTGTGACCGCGCGCCGCCAGTTCGCGCGCCAGATGATACACGATCAGGCGGTCGCCCAGATGCAGCGGATAGGGCGCGCAGCGTGAGATCAGCAGCACGCGCATTTTAGGTTAGCGTTCCAGTCAAGGAAGATAACAGCACGGGCGTGTTCCTTACACAAGTAGCGGTTGTCATTATACACGCCGCCGTTAACGTGTGATCAACGGGCGCACACGATCCCAAAAGCGCGCCGCCATCACATCAGCCGCGAACTGATCCACGACGTGCGCGCGTCCCGCCGCGCCCATACGCGCCCGCAGATCGGCGTAGTTGAGCAGCGCGATCACGCGATCCGCCAGCGTGGACGCATCACCCGCATCAACCAGATAACCCGTCACGCCGTCGATCACAGTTTCGCTGGGACCGCCCGCCCGCGTGCTGACGACGGGCTTAGCGCTTGCCATCGCTTCAATGTTGACCATGCCGTAACTCTCGAAGTGCGAACTGCATACGACGACATCCGCCGCCGCGATCACCCGTTCGGCGTCGGCGCGGAAACCGAGATAGGTCAGTCGTTCGCGCAGCACGGGATCGGCTTGCCAGCGCGCGATGATCCGCGCTTTGTAAGCATCGTCGGCGCTTTTGCCATGCACATTTTCGCCCGCCACGATGAAGCGCGCCTGCGGAATCGCGTCCGCGACCATGCGTGCCATATCCTGAAAGGTGTCGTGACCCTTCACATCCTGAAAGCGGGCGATTAACGCCACCAAGGGCGCATCGGGCGCGATCTTCGCGTCAGCGCGCACGGCTGATCCATCCACGTTAGGACGAAAGCGCGCGGTATCGACGCCGGGCGGCAGCACGTCGATTTGATCGGGCGGCATAAACGGCGGATCGCCTAGAAAGCCATCCTTGATCGCCCACGATGATGCAAATGTGTGATCGGGCTGGCGGAAGAATCCCCGCTGCCACATGCGCGGGCGAAACCACCAACCCCAACACGTCCACACCAGCGGGATATTATGGCGTTGGGCGGCAGTCAGCGCGAAGGGCAGCGCGTGATAATCGCTGTGAACGGCAGCGATCTGTTCGTGCGCGATCAAGTCTGCGATTTTGCCCGTGATCGGGAAGCGCGCCCAGATCGACGGCACAAAATAGGCGCTTGCCCCGCGAAACGGGATCGTGTGTGTCGTTCCGCTGAGCGCGCGCCAGCGTTCCGGCAGTTGACCGTCCGTAGGCGTGAGCAGGTGCGGCGCGATCTGTGGTTCATGCTTGACCAGATGCTCGACCAGTGTCAGCAGCGATGTTTCGCCGCCGCCAAGTCCGGTGTAGTGGGTGACGAACAACAGGTTAATCACGCTGAACACGCCGCTTCACTGTTGAAACCCGCCGGACTCCACACGGGCGGCGTGTTGCCGCGTTCGAGCGCTTCGATCAGGCGCGCTGATCCGTCTGTGTGATCGAACAGCGCTAACGCATACTCGCTCCGGTAAGCGAGATAACGTCCGTCGGCGCTGAAACGCGGGTAATCGTGATACTGGAAAGCGCCCGCATATTGGCGCGCGTCGCTGTCGGCTCTGCCCATCAGCGGGATGCGCCACAAGCGATTTTCCGCCATGCCTTGCAGATCGCGCGCGGCGGCAAGCATGGCGGTGCTGTCGGGCAGCCAGGTGAGATCGAGCGCCAGCACCCACTCGAAGCTCAATTGAGTGGGGACAGCGCCGTTTTGCGCGCCGATCAGCCAGAATTGATCATTGTTGGGCGCGGGCGCAAACACAAAACCGATCAGATCGCTGTCGGGCGACCAGCGCGGCATCGTAGCGCTGCCCGTCGGGAAGTTGGTCAGGCGGAATTTGCCCGTGCTGTCGGCATTGACGATCCACAGGTCGGATTCGCGCACGGTCGGCGTGTCGGCGCGCACCTGTGCGGGATCAGCCGTGGCGTACAAGTCAGCCCCCGGCACGCGCGCCTCATACGCCGTGTAGACCAAGCGCGATCCGTCGGGCGACCAGCGCGGCGTATGTTCGTCACCCGTTACGCTGTAAAAATCAGGCGCGCCGCCGTTTGCCGGAATCCACGCAACATGATAGGTGCGCGTTTCACCACGCAGCCGAATCATGGTGAAGGCGATGCGTTCGCCAGTGGGTGAGTAGGTTGCATCCCACGCGCCCCATGTTTCGCCTGATGGCGGCGTGTAGTCGATCAGCGCGCGTACATTCCCGCCGTCAAGATCGGCGCTGTAAAGCTGCGCGGGCTGTCCCGTTTGGCTCAGCGTGAACAGCACGCGG
>JBGSRB010000453.1:0-7079 GCA_041737735.1 Anaerolineae bacterium
CGCCCATGCAAATGCGCGATCAGCTTGAGCAAACTTTTGGCGGGTCCGCCCAGACGCGGCGAATGGGCGATGAACAAAATGCGCGCCATGCTTCAGCCTTCCCGCGCGGCGATCAAGGTGAGAATACGCGCCGCGCGCGCATCATAGGTGTGATCGATGCTGCGCGCCCACGCCTGCCGTGCGATCGACTCGGCGCGCGCGGGCTGCTCAACCAACGCCCTGATCTGCGCCGCCCAATCCAGCGGATCGCCTGCGGTGTAGAACAGCACATCCTGATCGGCGCGCAGCAGTTCTTCATGCGCCGGAACGCGCGCCGCGATGATCGGCTTGCCGCGCGCCATATAATCGAACAGTTTAAGCGGCGAACGATAGCGCTCACTGTGCAGCGTTGCGCCCGCTGGCGCGATCACAAGGTCACATGCGTCGATCACATTCGCCACGTCGCCATAGCCCACCGGCGCGCAAATTTCCAAGCGCGAACCCAACACCGTCGCCCATGAGTCGAGCCACGCGCGATCCGCATCTTTGACGCGCCCGACGATCCGCAGGCGAAACGACGCTGGCAACCGCAGCAAGCCCGCGAAAGCATCATCCAAACCGTGTGCGGGATCAATCGTGCCGACATAACCGATCAGCACGCGCTCAGGATCAAATATGATCGTCGGCGCATGGTCTAAGCGCGGCAGCCCGCTCGAAAGCGGCACGACTTCAGGCTGCACCCGCCCATCGGTCAACGCGGTGATGTCATCCGCCAACCCGCGCGTGACCGCAATCACATGATCATATGCTGTCAGCGCTGCGCGCGTTTGCACATAGCTGGCGTTAGGATCGTAACCAGCGCTGTCGCCCAGTTGACCATCTGCTGACAGATCGTGCGCTTCATAAACGCGCATCCAGCCGCGGACGTGCGGGTAATTTGCACGATTGCCCCAGGCTATAAACTGGCGTGGATGCCGCACAATAATTATGAGCTGCCTGCCACGATAGCCCGCCAGTAAACGCACGCCGATCAGCGCGTGATACCAATGATCGCGGCTGCGCCCCAAGCGCCAGCGCGACGTTTGCAGCGCTTCCACGCGCAGTGCGCCTAGATCAACGCCATAATGCGCTGCCATTTCCGCGCGATTCATGTGCAGATCACGCACAAATAACCCCACCTGCCCCACCTGCCCCGCAAACGCTGCCGCCATGTGCAGCGTTTGCAGCGCGTTCGCCGCCACATGTGGATACGTCAAGCCAGTGATATATGCCAGCGCGTCAATCATGGTAGGATCGGCACATAATCGCAGTAGCCTTCGGTGACCAACAAACTAGCGCGCGTGCCGCTGTACAAATCGCGCCCTTCCGCTTGCAAGCGCGCACGAATCAGCGGGATCGCCGCCTGTACACCCGGCTTGCCATCCTCGCGCACTGCCGTGACATGCACATTCTCGGTGCGACTGCGCACATGATGCTCGGTATTTTTCACAAGGGCGTGACGCGCATACGCGGCATAACGCGGCGGCGCAGGTTGACGCGCTTCGAGTTCGTAGAAAGCCTGATAGCCCATCATATCCACACCGAGCAGCACAATATCTGCGTGTGGATACAAAATTGCCGCCAGATTGATCGCCGCCGTCAGCGATCCGTGATAATGCCACAGCGGTTGCTCGAGGGTTTCCGCCCATTGAAAATCATCGAGTTCGCGTCGTTCCGCCCGAATCGGGCGCGTTTGGCTGAAATCGAGCAGCAGCGGAATCTGATAGCCATTTTCCGCGCGCGCAAACCGGCGGCGATAACGCCATCCGCGCACCCATGAACGCGGACTCAGCGGGTTGATGCGAAGCTGATCGATCAGCCGTTGATTGAGATAATAGGTGATGGGCTGCTCAAGTTGGCGCATCAGCTTGAGCGTCTCCACCGCGACGACCTTAGCGATGCCTGAGCCATAATCGGCGGCGAACATCGCGCGCGGGATCACGCCGACCACTTCCCAATACATCAGGTATTTATTAATGGCAATGGTGGCAGGGTGCGCGTTGAGGTGTTCGCGTTCCACCGCGCTCAAGTCAAGCAGTGAGGGCCCGCTGCCGAGAATGTACACCTGTTCATGCGTTGAGATCATCCACGTCGTCCGCAAAAATCTGCTCGATTAAAGTCATCGTGGCTAAGGCGCGCTCTAGGGTCACGGCTTGCGAAGGTTCGCCGCGCAGCGCCGCGATCACCTGCTGCGCTTGCGCGCGAAAGCCAGCCTTGAATTGTACATCGTCGGCGTGTGCCTGCACAGGATGCCGCGCCCGTTCGCCCCGCCGCTGAAACGTTGCTTCTTCCAGCGGACGCAGTTCCCAACGCATCGCGGGCGTCGAGATACTGACCGCCCACGGCGCGGGCCCATCCCAAACGCCTTCATACAACCCATGATCGCCGCTGCTGAACAGCACCCGCGCCAGCATAATCGGCGCTGTGCCACCGCGATAAGGCAAAATGCGCTGCACGTCGATCACATCGCCGCGCCCGAACGTCAGAAAATAATCGACCAAATGGATCGAGTTCTTATACATCCACGCCGCGACGACTTCGGGCGGGAAGCCTTGCGCCGCCGCCGCCGCTAGATTCTGCTGATCCTGCACATGAATGAAGCGCACGCCGTCGTTGGGCGCGAGATCGGCTAACGCCGCTTGCGTCACGCTGTAAAAGCGGCGATTCAAGCCCACATAGGCGCGCCGATTCTCCGTGTGCGCCGCGTGGATCAGCTCGCGCGTTTCATGAGGATTCATACCCGGCGGCTTCTCAAGCAGCAGCGCCCACTCGTGCGCCATGCACGCCACGCCCACCGACAGCAGTGCCGCTTCGCTGACCGTGACCACCACCAGATCGGCGCGCGTGCGGGCGTACAGGTCAGCGACCGAGTCGCACACATGCGCGATCTCAAATTCAGCCGCCAAGGCTG
Source organism: Anaerolineae bacterium (assembly GCA_041737735.1). Lineage (GTDB taxonomy): Bacteria > Chloroflexota > Anaerolineae > Aggregatilineales > Phototrophicaceae > Flexifilum. The sequence continues at coordinate 2,930 of JBGSRB010000453.1, forward strand.
CGGCTTTAGCGCGCGTGCGACTGTGAATGCCATTCACCTTCACAGCGGGCACCGACGCGAACGCGCGGATATGTTCACGCGCCATCGCCCCCGCCCCGATGATCGCCACGTTGATCACGTCGTTTACGCCCATGCGAACACCCGATCCAGCGGCGCGGCGCTCACCGCGATAGCACGATGATCCGCCTCATCCGACGCATACGCCGCCGCCAACGCCGCGATCACAGCACGCGCTTCGCCCGCCGTCGGATAACCCGCCCCACTGATCAACGCTTCGATCACCGCGCGTGTGCCTACCACCGCATCCAGCGGCGCGATCTCGATCATAGTGTCGTCCGAAGGTGTGCCGTAGCGTGTGGTCGGCAGATCGCGATTGGCGGCTTGCCGGGTTGACAGCCACACACGCCCCGCGAACGGATCGACAGTGATTTGCCCATTGCGCCCGCCAATCACGACTTTGACGCCATGCCCCTGATCAACGCCCGCTTCGAGATACAAGCGCTGTCCGTTTTCAGTGACGACGCGCAGCGCGCCGCCGCGATCTTCAAACTGGACGCCGCGCGGGTTCGGCAGCGGATCGCGTTCGAGCCACGCCTGTACGGTCGCTAAGGGCGACAGTGTGAGCTGCTGAAAGAGATCAAGGTAATGCGAGCCGACCATCGCCATGCCGATATTCGCCGCGCTGATCGTCATGCTCGTCAGCGCGCCGCCGAACTCGTCCGTGGCGATCAGATCGCGCAACGTTACGCCGAGCGCGCTGTAACGCAGGTAATGATTGACCGCCAGATGCGCCCCACGATCCGCCGCCAACGCGATCAGCGCATCGGCGTCGCGCAGACACGTCACCAGCGGCTTTTCGCACAGCACATAACGCGCGCCGTGTGCCAACGCCAAGCGTGTATACTCGGTGTGCGCGGGCGCGGTCGTGGCGACGATCACCAGATCAGGCGCGACGGCTGCCAGCAGCGCCGCTGCTTCTGCGAACACCTGATGATCGCCCAACGCGAACTCGGACTGCGCCAGCGCGCGCGACTCGGCGGCTTGATCGCACACGCCACCAATGCTGATATCGAGATCGCGCAGCACACCCAGATGCCGCCGTCCCATGCGCCCCACGCCGATCACCGCTGCTTGCATGAAGTTCCTTTCGTGGTCAGTTCAAAAATGTGATTCGAGCCGTTCCAACGCCGTCCAAAACCCCAAACCATCGTTCTCGTGTCCCTGCCAGATTTCGGGGATGAACGACGCACGCGGCGCAGTCTGATCGAGATCGGCGGCGAGTGCCGCGAAATCGATATCGCCATCACCCACCTGCACGCCTTCGCCATCGACGCCGCGCGCATCCGCGATGTGCAGGTGCGCGGCATGCGGCGCGGTAGTGTCGATAAATTCCTTGAACGACCAGCCGAAATGATTACACGCGAGTTTCGAGTGCGACGTGTCTAAGCAGATGCGATAGTTGTATGTCGCGCAAAACTGGGCGATGTCGTCCGCGCCCAAAAACAAGTTGTGATAGAACTGTCCACCGAATAACCACGGAAAGGGCGGATACGTCTGCGGGATGATCTCGACACCCGTCGCATCGACCTGCACGAGCGCCTCAGCAACGCGATCATACAGGCGCGCGCGCTTGGTCGGGTCGAGAAAGCCATCTTTGGTGAAGCCGCCGACATTCGTAATGATCACCGGACGAGTCGCGCGGGTGAAGAACGGCGTCAGCGCGCGCGTGATCGCGCACACGCGGTTGAGTTCGTCAATCGAACGCTGGCGATAGGCGGCATCGTCGGCGCACAGATCAAGCAGATGATCGCCCGCGAACAATTCCGGGCTGTGAACGGCGAAATCGAGATCATAAGGCGCATCGAAATACGCCTCAAGGTCTTTTTCCATGTCTTTATAACTCAAGTGAAATTCAAGCAAATCCGGGTTGGTTTGCTCCAACATGAATTTGAAATCGTGATAGCGCACCGGGACGCCCCACGCCCGCCGGAAACGATAAGCGCGCGGTTGCACGGCATCGTCGTCTACGTCAGCGGGATAGAAAAAGTCGCCCGCGCGCAAGCTGCGTTTAGCGCGCCGCCCGATCAATTCCGTGCGGCGATTGGGCTGCAAGCCGCGACCGGGGCTTTTCACGGCGATCACGTCGTCGGTGATCACATCGCCCGCCGCCAGATCGCGCGTGATCACCAAGCTCTTGGCGAGATTAGCGCGATTCATCAATTCGCCCTGCGTGATCGTGCGCTGCGCCGCGCTGCCGAACGCGGCTTCGATCTGGCGGACGCCTTCGACCAGCGCCGCAAATTCATCCGGCAGCAGGCTGACCTTGTGATCGCTGCCCTCCATGCTGCGGTCAACCGTGAAGTGCTTCTCGATGATGCGCGCGCCCAGCGTGACCGCCGCGACCGCCACATTGATCCCGCGTTCGTGACCGGAATAGCCGACCGGACTCCCGCCGATATCGCGCAAGCGGCTGAGATAGCGCAGGTTGATGTCCTTAAACGGCGCGGGATACGTCGAATTACAATGCAGCAGCGCATACTGCGCGCCGTGATGCCGCAGCAGCGCCACCGCCTGCTTGATCTCGTCCTCAATCGACATGCCCGTTGAGACGATCAACGGTTTGCCCGTGCGCGCCAGCGCGATCAGCAGTTCGTGATTGGTTAAATCCGCCGATGCGACTTTGTACGCCGCCATGCCATAACGTTCCAACGCTTCTAAACTCGCTAAATCCCATGGTGTACACAGCGGCAGCAACCCGCGCTCGGCACAATGATCAAAGGCGACGAACAGCTCATCCGTCGTCAGCGAGAAGCGCGCCAGCAGATCAAGCGTATACTGCGAGTTAAGGTTTTCGCGGTCGTCGTTCGGGTCGCCGGCGTTGACATACAGCGAATTGAGGTGGCGCATCTGAAACTTGGCACAGTCCGCACCCGCTTCCGCCGCCAGATCGATCAGGCGCAGCGCTAAGTCGAGGCTGCCGTTATGGTTGTTGCCGATCTCAGCGATGATGAAGGTCGGGCTGTCATCATTGATCAGAAACTCGCCAATCCGTAAGCCATCTTCACGGCGGCGCGCCACCGCCACCAAATGCCCAACCTCATCGATCAGCGGCACGTAAAACACTGTTTCGAGCAAATTTTGAATTTTGACGGGATCATCATCGATGCGCGCATAACGATACGTGCGATTTAGCACAGCTTGCACACTCTGATTCAGATCAGCCGCGCTCCCCTGCCCGACCAGCCACCGCAAAAAATCGCCATTGGTGAACAAGCCGCCTAACACACCATGCTGATCGACCGCGAACGCGATCATCGCCTTCGCCTGCGTGATCTTGCTCAGCGCGTGCAGGATGCTGTCTTCGGTATAGACGACATATTGCCCAATATCGCGGTCGATGATCATCGCTGTTCCTCATCGTTCACAGCGCGCAGCAGCAGGTCAGCGATCAGCAGATCGCGCGGGTCGTCGATTTCCCAAACGCGCTCGTTGGGCATCACATACATAGCGGTGGTGCCAAAAAAACGATGCCGCGCTTCGAGAAAGCCCGCCACGCGCAGCACGTAAACCGCGCCCGTTTCCAAAAATTGCGTATTGGCGATCTCTTGCCGGCGTGGACGCGCGCGCTTGTCGTGGTTGATGCCCTGCGCGCCCGTTTCAGCATCAACGCGCCACAGGAAATGAAAAAACGGCGCGACGGCTAAAGCGCTGTCAGCCTGCTGAGCGAGCAGCGCGCGGATCGTGCCTTCGATGTCCTCAGCTAACGTCAGCGGCGATGTCGCTTGGAGAAATACGAGCAGATCAGGCGTATAACCCTCATGATCGCGCAGATGATCGAGCGCGTGCAGCAGCGCCGACTCCGACGATGCGGTGTCGCCGCTGATTTCCGCCGGACGATCGACCACATCCGCGCCATAAGCGCGCGCGACCGCGGCGATCTCGGCGTCGTCGGTCGAAACCACCACGCGCGTGATCGATGGCGTGCGCTGCGCCTGTTCAATGGTGTGTGCCAGCAGCGGCTTACCCGCCACCATACGAATATTCTTATGCGGAATGCCCTTTGAGCCGCCGCGTGCGGGAATGATGGCGAGACTTTCCACTAGGTTAGCTCCATGTGCGGCGTGCCGATCAGCGTACTTGCCAGCGCATC
>JBGSRB010000483.1:0-4556 GCA_041737735.1 Anaerolineae bacterium
GGTCATAGGGGGGTAGCTAAGCCGATAGGGGGGTAGAGGGGGGCGCGGAAGGGCGCAGACGGACAAGTTAAATGCGTGTTAAAACACCCGCAAATGATGCAGTTTTTTCGCTCAGATTTGCCCTAAATTTAGGATTGCGGATGTCAGTGGGGCAGGGCAAATTTTGATGCGTAAAAGCGCTCGTTTGTTCACTTGGGGGATACGCGAAATGTCAGTGGGCGCGTGCCGATCAACAGGCGCGTGTGCGCCACCAGCGCGGGCAGCGTCACCAGCAGCACCATGATCAGCGGCAGCGCGATGATGCTGATCACATGGGCAAGCGCGCCCGCATCAATGCGGCGTTCACCCGGACGCAAACACACATCAATCTGCCACAAGCGCGCGCTGATCAACAGGCACATGGTCAGCACCATGAACAACGCCGCGATCTGCGGCAGATGCGTCGTCCACACCATCGGATGCGCGATCAGCAGCGCGGGCAGCGCGATCACGGTCAGCAGCGGGATGCCCACAGCCAGCATATGATCGATGATGATGCGCGCCAGCAGCGCCAGCATTTTGATCGTCGGCACACTGTGCGCGTTGAACAGCAGGCGATCATAGGCGAAGCCGACTTCTTCCGCGCCCCACGCATGGCGGATCGTCTGGCGATAGCGGTTGATCAGCGTCTCGAACAAGCCGCGCCCCGTGACCACACGCGCCGCCACCGGCAGATAGACCGGCTCTAGCCGAAAGTTGCCGCCCAGATGAACGAACGCCTTCAGGAAAGTATGTTGTTCATCCGCGATCACGCCGGCATCCCAATAGCCGATTTCGACCGCCAAACGCGCGCTGAGTGAGTAGGTCGAAAAGGCGAAACCTTGCCCCAAAAATGCCAGTTGCAGCACCGACGAGTAAGCGTGCATCGGCTCTAACAGCGGATGCACCATGTCGAGATTGCCATGATAGAAGATCGGCGGCTGCCAAAAGGCGCGGAAGCGATCCATGTGTTCGAGATAAAGCGCGCTCAATGCTTCGAGATAACGCGGATGCAGCAGCGAATCCGCGTCGGCGGTCGTCAGGATCAGATCATCGAGCGCGTGACCGTCAGCGGTCAGCAGTTCGACCGCCTGCCGCACTGCCCACGCCAGATTAGCTGATTTTCCGCGAATTTCGCCGGGCAAATTGGGCGGGTGCATCGTCGTGATGATGCGCGCAAACGCCGACTCGAAGCGCCAGCGCAGGGCGGCGGCGGTGGTTTCAGCATCGTGATCCGCCCCTTCCATCGCCAGCACGATGATCACCTGCTCACGCGCGCACGGCACTTCGGCAAGGCGCGTCAGCGTGCGTTCGAGGATCGCCAAGGGTTCGCGGTAGTTGGGCAGGACAACGACATGACGCAGGCGTTCATGCTTGGCATGGGCGGCTGCGCGCGCGCCCCAATCGATCTGCGCCCACACTTGAACGCGACGCATCATGCGCCAACCGACACCTGCCGCGATCAGCAGGTTGAGCGCGGTCAGCGTGCTGACGATCAGCGTCACAGTGAGCAGGGTGATCGGCGCGGCGATCACGCCGATGAGCATCAGCGCGATCATGATCCACGAGACGATGCCGGGTAACCCGTTCAGCCAGCGGCGGCGTTGTGCTGCGGTTGTGGGTGTCGTTGAGTTCACCCGATCACAGCGACACGATGCGGTTGGCGACGCGCATCTGCTTGGCGAAGTTGGGCAGCAGTTCGAGAATCGTCTGATAACGCCCGCTTTCGCGCTCGCGCAAATAACGGCGCAGCACGTTGATCACGCCGGGCAGCATTTCCAAACCGTGGACTTTGCGCTCCATCAGCACAAAAGCGTTGGCTTCGCGCGCGCTCACGTGATCCTCAAGGTAGATCGCCGCCGCGCCCGCTGTGAATAAGTGCGTGAACTGCTCGACCCACGTCGGATGCAGCGCGGCAAACTGATCCGTCACGGGCAGGGGCTGCTGCATCACATCGGCAATTTGGGCGGCGTTCGTCTTGAGATAATTCATCATCAGCAAGCGCCCGAATTCGTAGATCGACACACGGAACAAGTGCGCGGGGTCTTCATTGTAGGGCCACGGCGGACTATCGCCCCACGCCAAGCGCGGCGGCGCGATGCACACCAGCAGATCGCCCAAACGAATGCCCACGGCTTGATCGGTCGGGTAGGAGATGTTCGGAATGAACAGGAAAGTTTCTTTAATATCGCCCACGAACGGTTGCAGAAACGGCTTGAGTTCAAACGGTTGAAAAGTGGTTGTAGAGTCGGTCAGCGCTTTATTCCATACCGCGCTTTCGTCATTCCACCATGTGGGCAGATCGGTTTTGGCGTAAAAATCCCCAAGCTGCGCGTCCCAACCCAACGGCATCCAGCGCGGCGCGCGATCCACTTTGCCATCGGGCAAGCGCAGCAGCAGCGCCAGCATATACATGGCTTCCAGCGGTGCGCCCTGCTCTAACAAGCCCTGCATGGTTTGGGCGGCTTCATGCCCAGCGAAGGGCAGCACGCGCTTGCGTGTGGCGCGGGCGTGTAAATGCGTGCCATGCGGTCGCGCCGCCTGCACCGCGTCGGGATAAGTGGTGGCGGCTAACACAGCGGAGAGCAGCCGCACGCGATCATCCAACTTAACGCTGACATCCGTCATCCGTTGCCGTTCCAGTCGCTGCAAGACGATTTTGAGAGTCTATGTGACATTGTAACGCGCTTTTGACGAGATTGCAGATGAAGATTGTGCGACAATCGGCGCGGATCGCGGCGGGAGCGTTCGCGCGGAAAACCCCCTACTCGACCCGATTCAGCTTACGGTGTCCACAGGCGCAGAAGCTGCACGCTGTCCACAAAATAGCCATTGACCGACGCTTCCCAATGGAAATGCGCGCCGCTGGTGCGTCCAGTATCCCCCACCATGCCGACCACCTGCCCGCGTTCCACCCGCTGATCGCGCTCGACGGTGGCTTCGGACAAATGCGAATAGCCCGAATACACGCCGAACCCGTGATCGATCACGATGTGCAAACCGCGAATCGGCAGCAACCCGACATAGGCGACGGTTCCCGCTGCGGATGCTTGCACGGGCGCGCCCGTCGTCGTGCGGATATCCCAACCCGTGTGGCGTGTGTTGATCGCACCGTTGAACGTGCGGAATGCGCCGAACGGTGCGGTCAAGCCCGCTAGGATCGGCATTTGAAAGCCGCGCTCATCCCACATTTTTTCGAGCGTCACCATGCTGAACAGCCCTTGAAGCCGCGCGATCTCGCTGCGTTCAGTTTCGATGTCGAGCAGATAAGCGCGCTCCGCCGCAACGTTGATATTCTGGCGAATGAACCCACCTAACCCGACTTGCACGGTGGTGTTGATCGTCGTGCGCGTGCCATCGCCAAACGTGACGAACACATCCAGCGGCGTGTTAGCGTTCGTGTCGGATTCCATGCCCGCCGCCAGCAAGCCATAGTAGCCATCATCCGCCGGAAAAAAGTCGATCAGCTCGTTGAGGAAGCGCGCGCGCACTGCACTGATCATGCGCTCGTTGTTGGGCGAACTGATGCGCGCGAGTCCGGTGTGACCTTGCGGCAGCGTGGCGAAATACAATTGCAGCATCGCGCCCTCTTGCGTGAAATTAAACGTAGGATTCGGGCGCGCGCCGCGCGTGGGCAGCGGTTCGGACGTGGGTTCAGGCGCATCGGCGGGTGGTGCATCTTGCGCGATCAGCGTTAAGGGGACGACAGCCAGCAGCATCAATAAGGACGCAGCCAGCAGCAGCGGCATTCGGTTCACAAGCATTTTCTCCACACCATGACCAGACGACAACGCGCCCTATTGTACGGCGGCGCGTCAAGCCCGCCCATGACGGGTGTCCTACGCCGTGAATTTACACATCGGCGGGCAGGGCAAACGAGAACGTGCTGCCCATGTTCGGTTCGCCGCTGAAGATCAACTCGCTGTGTTGGTACGCCAGCAGTTCGCGCGCCAGATACAGGCGCAAGCCCGTGCCGGGATGCTGCCGCACCAACGGTTGATGCAGCGCGCGCCAGAACGGAGTCCCCACGCTGCGCTGATCATACTCGCTCATGCCGATGCCACTGTCCGCGACGGTGAACAACACCTGATCGCCAAGCGCGTTCGCCGTCAAGCGGATCATGCCGTTATAGGGCGTATAACGGATGGCGTTATCGAGCAAGTCGAGCAAAATTTGCAGCGTGTATTGATAATCGCCGTAGACCATCGGCAGCGGATCATCCGCCGTGATGACGATGCGATGATCGCGCGCTTCCGCCAGCGCGTGCTTGTGCTGCCATGCCTGCGCCAGCACTTCCAGCCCGTTGAACATCATCAATTCGAGCGCGGGCAAGCCCTGCCCCAACTGTCGCCATTCTTCCAGCGACGCGAACATGGTCAGCGCGCCTTCCGCGTGCTGCTCGATCATCGCTAAGCCGTCGGCTTGCTCGGTGGTGATGCGCCCCAATTTCCCGGCGCGCAAGGCGGCGCTTTGCGTGCGGATCGTCTCCAGCGTCGGCGTCAGGTTGTCGATGGCGCGCGGCAGCACATCGTCGGAGG
>JBGSRB010000513.1:0-6264 GCA_041737735.1 Anaerolineae bacterium
CATACCCCAAGCCATCCGCCACTCGCCACACAAGACGGTCAGCCATTTACTGTCCGGCAATTACCTGCTTCCGAGATGGCGACCTTTGTCCATAAGGGATCGGCGTATGAAGCACACATCGGTTTTGGTGCTGTCGGTGAATGGGCAGAGATGAATCACTACGTCTTTGCTGGACCCATGCGGGGAATCATCCTGCATCCTATTTCCTTTGTAGACTCAAACAATATCGTTGTCGAAATGCAGTTCCCGATTCAAAAACGCGATGTCGATTTCAATTTGTTAAACACCGATAACATCTAATAGAGAAAGCACAATCAAGATGGATAATTGGATCATTCTAGGTCTTCAAACCAGTGTATCAATCGTTGCCTATGCACTGATATTTTTCTGGTATTTGCAACCGCGCATCGCTAAGTTGCCATTTGAATCTGCTGTTACACCGATGCTATTGGTGCATTTGTTTCGCTTCCTGGGTTTTACATTACTTGTTGTTGGACAGACAGACCCCTCTGTTTCACGGTCAACCTTAGAGGCAATTGCCTATGGAGATATGCTGGCAACCATCAGCGCATTAATCGCTGTACTGGCTCTGCGTAGACAGTCTGGTTTGGCAGTGCCGTTAGTCTGGCTTTTCACGATCATCGGGTTTGTAGACCTCGCCAATGTAGGGCGACTGGCACTCAATGCGGATCTATTCAATAACTATGTGGGTGTGATGTGGTTGGTCGCCATCGTATTTTTCCCGGTCGTCATCATCTCGCACATTTACATTGTGTATCGGCTACTCAACAAGCGAAACGAAGACCTTGCAATAAGTGCCGCCAGAGCCTGATCGCTACAAAATCCCAAAACAACGTATACAACAGAAGGAGCAAGATAATGAATAACTGGGTCATTCTAGGGTTACAATTTACCGTCTCGGCGCTGGCATCAGGGCTCATATTTTTTGAGTATGTGTTGCCACGCCTCTCAAAATTATCGTTTGAAAAAGCAGTCTTACCGATGTTGTTATTACAGGCGTTTCGCTTTACCGGCATGACTCTGCTGGTCACCGGACAGTCCGACCCTGCTATTCCACAGGATGCCCTATCCCAGATGGCATGGGGCGATTACTTTTCTGCGGTTACGGCACTCCTTGCCGCCTATGCTGTGTGGCGACAACCGCGCATCGCGGTTCCGCTCATCTGGTTATTTGTCATTGTGTGTGTAGGCGATCTATTCAACGTAACGCGCATCATCTTCGAGATTGATTTCTTCAGCTATGACATCGGCGGGACGTGGACATTCTTGATGTGGTTTCTTCCATGGGTCGTGATCTCTCTGTTTTATACGCTCTATCGGTTGTTCAACAGATCACCTCAAGTACAAGCCAACTGAGCAGGTCATGGCGGTGTAGCAACGGGGAGGCATGATGGACTACAAGCATCTTCGACTCACACATCATCGTTATAGTATGTCATTTTATGAAAAAGTGAGGTCTTCACATGCCAATTGAAGTCGTATGGGACGATGAATCTTCCGATATCATCCGCTGGGACATCAGTAATCCGTGGGGAATTAAGGATTTTCGGGACGCTCTTGAGCAAGGTTTATCCATGGCAAATCACAGCGCGCAGCCCCGCGTGGATGTCCTCATCACTGCGCCCAAAGATCTACACGCGCCGAATGGGTTGCTATCGTCTCTGAACTCGCTTGAACGGCGGAATGTACTCGCAACTGAGACGGGCGATACAGGGCTGGTGATAATGTGTACAGACAACAGCATCACCAAGGCACTGATTCAGTTGGTCAGTCGCCTCTCTCGAAATAGTAAATGGCTCACCGCTGCCTCATTGGAGGCAGGACGAGAAATTATACTGGCAGACCGTCAAAAGCCGTAACTGAGGTGTTTTATGAACTCTGTTTTCAAGCGGCTGTGAGAGATTTTCGGCGTTGAGCTTCGCATACGGGATCGGCGCGCACCCCCGCTTGCCACTTTGCTTGATTGAGTGCATTAAGAATCAGCGCCCTACTTAACTGCGGCTCTGGCACGGGCATACTGCCCAAGCCGATGAACACGGGATCGCCTGTTTCCAGAAATTTCAGCAGCGCGGCGGCTGGTTCCCAACTGGATTCGCCCAGTGTCCAGTAACCCGTCGTCTGCACATGCTCACCCCATTCCGTCTGTGTGGCAATGACATATTCGCTAAATCCTTGCGTGACGGGAACATATTCCCGCGCCATGCGGCGTGTAGCTCAGGACATGATTGTTCTTCGGCATGGCTTGCGCCAACAGAACAACGGATGAGATGAAGGTTGTGCTTGACAAATTCCGCGAATCTGGTTATCGTTGAAGCAACTTGAATAAAAACTTATACATTGCATAAATATTCAAGCTGTTTACTGAACTACTCTGTTGAAAGATCATAGAATGCGGTTTTTAATTTCACTTAGCCGACTTTTTGCACTGTCCGCGCTAATACTGGCGGGTTGTACGTTTGCAACCATTCGTCCACTCGATCCCGTCACGGGCAAGCCAATCATTGGCAACGAAGACCAGTTGTTCAACGCGGTCAACTACGTGGCGAGCATCTGGGATACGCAAATTATCCCCATGCTGCACGAACAAGCGCCTGAAATTACGACTGTCCTCGATGCGCTCCAGACAGACGCGGCGCAAGCCTCCGAGCAGTATGGGCGGCGCGAAGGTCGCCAACCCTACAGTTTCATGGTCACAGGAACGGGATTAGTCACCGATGTGAATCTCGAATCGCGGGCAGGGCTGGCGCTGATCGATGTCACAGACGACGGCAGTCCGGATTTCTCGCTGGCGATTGGACCTGTCATTCGCGGGACGGCGCTGCGCGACGCACTGCCTTTCATCCAATTCAACCAATTCACCAATCAAATGGAATTTGCGTCGGTATCCAACGAGATGCACGCGCTGATTATGCGTCAACTGTTGACCCCGTTAGGCGACCTGACGACGTTGGAAGGCAAAAATGTGACGTTTTACGGCGCGTTCACACTGGCGCAAATCGATGAAATCATCGTGACTCCGGCTGGACTGATTGTGAACGGATAACACCGATGATCAGCGAAAACGTCATTTTGCACGCCGACAAGATCACCAAAGTTTATCCCGGCACGGTGGCGCTCAAAGAGGTGGACTTCAACATCTATCGGGGCAAAGTCAATGTGCTGATCGGTGAGAACGGGGCGGGCAAGAGTACGCTCATGAAAATTCTCGCCGGGGTCGAACATCCCACGAGCGGCACGCTGCTGCTGGACGACAAGCCGATCACCGTGCGTTCGCCGCGTGACGCCGCACAGCATGGTATTGGAATCATTTATCAAGAATTGAATTTGTATCCGAATTTGAGCGTTGCCGAAAACATTTTCATGGCGCGTGAACTCACCACGGCGGCGGGAACAATTCGCGAACGCGAACAAGAACGGCTTGCGCGTGAATTGATGCTGCGGCTTGAGCAAGATGTTGATCCTAAAACGTTAGTCAGTGACTTGCGGATCGGTCAGCAGCAGATTGTCGAGATCGCAAAGGCGCTGGCGCAAAACGTCCGCATTTTGATTATGGACGAGCCTACGTCTGCCCTCAGCAATACCGAAGTTGCGGTCTTGTTCCGCATCATCCGCGAGCTAAAGGCGCAGCATGTTTCGATTGTCTACATCTCGCACAAGCTAGACGAACTGCTGCACATTGGCGACACCTTCACCGTGCTGCGCGATGGTCAGTTGGTGGCAGAAGCGCCCGCCGATCAGGTGACGTTGAACTGGATTGTCGAAAAGATGGTGGGACGGCGACCCGAAGCCTTGTTTCAACGCGCTGAACATGCTGCCGCAAACGATCTACTGCGCGTGGAAAACCTGAGTCTCCCCCGATCTGGCGGCGGCTTGGTGGTGGATCACGTCAGTTTCTCGGTTCGAAGCGGCGAGATTCTGGGTATTTATGGGCTGATGGGCGCGGGGCGCACGGAACTGCTCGAAAGTTTGATGGGGCTGCACCGCGACGCAAGCGGGAACATCTGGTTGGATGGGACAGCCCTCACCAACCGCGATGACATTCGGACGCGCATTCGCCAAGGCTTGGCGCTTATCCCCGAAGATCGTCAGTTGCGCGGGTTGGTGCAAAAACAATCTGTGGCGCACAACATCACGCTTGCCAGCCTATCACGTTTCCTCAACCGCTTCTATCTGTCAGCAGCCAAAGAACGGGCAGGCGTACAGCAGGAAGTCACCGAACTGCGCATCAAGGTGGCGAACGTGGAAAACCTTGTGACTTCGCTGAGTGGGGGCAATCAGCAAAAAGTCGTCGTCGGCAAAAGTCTGCTCACCTCGCCCAAAGTGCTGATGATGGACGAACCAACACGCGGCATTGACGTAGCGGCGAAGGGTGAAATCTTTGAAATTATGAACCAGCTTGCCTTAAAAGGTCTGGCAGTGGTGTTCGTATCTTCGGAACTGAAAGAAGTGTTAGCGATGGCGGATCGTGTGCTTGTGATGGCAAAAGGGCGCATCACCGCCGAATTTAATCGTTCTGAACTGTCACAAGAAGCAGTTGTCGCCGCGTCTGTTCGCACCTTAGATGAGGTATCGGCATGAGCCACGTCAATAAACTTGCGGTGACCCAGCGTAACCCAGCAAAACCTGATATTCGCCGCGATCCGCGCATGTTATTTCTGCAACTGCGAACGCTGATCGCCCTATTTATTCTTGTGGTGATCTTTTCGTTCACCGCGCCCGCTTTCTTGACCACTGGCAATCTCGTCATTCTCGTCAAGCAGTTGGCGATCAATGCTATTCTCGGCGTGGGCATGACGTTTGTCATCCTCACGGGTGGGATCGACTTGTCGGTTGGTTCGATTGTCGGCTTGTGCGGGATGATAGCGGGCGGCTTGATCAACGAGGGGTTGCTGTTTCCCATCTTCGGCGTGTCGATCTTCTTCAACATCCCCATTGTGATGCTGCTAACGCTGATGGTGGGTATGGGCATCGGCATGATCAACGGCATTGTGATCACCCGTTTCAACGTAACGCCCTTCATCGCCACATTGGGCATGTTGTACTTGGCACGCGGCGCGGCGCTGCTGCGCTCGAACGGCGCAACCTTCCCCAACCTCGTCGGCAATGAGACGCTCGGCAATACGGGTTTCCCGTTGCTCGGCACCGGCACAATTATTGGCTTGCCCTACCCCATCTGGATCATGGTCGTGTTCGCCGTCATCGCCACCTTTGTGGCAATGAAAACGCCGTTTGGACGACAAGTCTATGCTGTGGGCGGCAACGAGCGGGCGGCTGAACTTTCCGGTGTGCGCGTCAAGCGCGTCAAAATCTTCACCTACATGATCTCTGGCTTCTGCGCGGCAGTCGTCGGTTTGATCCTCACCTCGCAGCTCGTGGCGGCACACCCGGCAACGGGAACCAACTACGAGCTAAATGCGATTGCCGTCGTCGTGCTGGGTGGAACATCGCTCAGTGGGGGGCGCGGCACAATTTTCGGGACGATTGTCGGAGCGTTCGTGATCGGCGTGCTGAACAACGGCATGGTCTTGATCGGGCTGTCCGAATTCGTGCAGGTTGCTATCACCGGTTTTGTAATTGTCGCCGCCGTCGTGATCGACCAATTCCAACAGGGGCTACAGCGTCAGCTTGTGCTGCAACAAGCGACTTCGCAGGTAGTCGAGCAAGCACAAGTGAAGGGAGGGACGTCTGAGTAAGTAAATTTTTTCCGGTCAACAATGCATTTAGGTAAAACCATAGATTTCTAAGTGAATGATTGTCTTTGGAGGCAAAGATGTTGCACAAACTGAATCTAAGACGACTACTGGCGATTTTCGCAATCCTGCTTCTGAGTATTTCGGCAGTCGCGGCGCAAGATGTGCCGCAAGGCAGCGGCGAACTGATGGTGATCATCACGCCGTCGCACGATAACCCGTTCTTCGCCGCCGAAGCGACGGCGGCAGAAAACCGCGCCGTTGCCCTCGGTTACGAGACGCTGGTTCTCGTCCACGACGATGATCCCGCGCTGCAAGATCAGCACTTCGACACGGCGATTGCGCGTGGCGCGGCGGCGATCATTCTGGATAACGCGGGGGCAGATGCGTCGATTGCCGCCATCCAGAAGGCGCTGGATGCAGGCATTCCGACGTTCCTGATTGACCGCGAGATCAACGTGACAGGCGTCGCGGTGGCGCAAATCGTGTCCGACAATTATCAAGGCGCGACATTGGGCGCGGAAGAATTTGTGCGCTTGATGGGCGAAGAAGG
>JBGSRB010000579.1:0-3628 GCA_041737735.1 Anaerolineae bacterium
TGCCCGCTCAGCGTGACCATCGGCACGCCCCCGCCCGGATGCGCCGTGCCGCCCGCGAAATACAAGCCCTTGACATCACGCGCGCGGTTGTGCGGACGCCGCAGCGCATTGAATTTGTCGTTGCTCGATGCGCCATACAGCGCGCCGCGCCGCGCGCCCGTCATGCGTTCGATGTCGAGCGGAGTCAGCAGCTTCTCAAAGCGAATGTTTGCGCGCAGGTCATAACCGCGTTCCGCCAAGCGCGCCAACACCAGATCGCGGTAGGTGTCCGCGCTGGCTGACCAGTCGTAAGCGTCACTAATCGGCGGCGCATTGACCAGCACGAACCAATTCTCGCAGCCTTCCGGCGCGTGATCAGCGTCGGTCTTGCTCGTGATCGCCGCGTAGATCGTCGGGTCGGTCGGCGGCACGCCGTGCGTAAAGATCGCGTCAAATTCCGCGGCGTAATCGCGCGCGAAGAAGATGTTATGATGCGCGAGATCGGCGTGCGTCCCTTCCACGCCCAACAGCAGAATGAAACCCGAACACGACGGTTCGACTTTGAGCAGGCGTTTCAACCGCGCCGGATCAACCGCGCTGCGCGGCAGCAGACGCTCGTACACGGTCGCCACATCGACATTGGCGATCACCGTGTCGGCGGCGATCTGCTCGCCGTTCGCCAGCAGCACACCCGTGATCGCCTGATCGCGCACGTTGATCTGTTCGACGCGGCAATCCGTGCGGATTTCGACGCCCAATTCCTCGGCAAGCTGACGCAATGCGCGCGCAATCGCGTAAATGCCGCCGCGCGGATACCACACGCCGCCCGTTAACTCGACATGCGCGATCACATTGAGCGTGGCGGGCGCTAAATACGGACTCGCGCCGACATACGTCGCAAAGCGCATCAACAGTTGGCGCAGGGGCGGCGACTGCACGAATCCGTTGATCGCGCCCGCCATCGTCCGCAGCGGATCGACAGCGGGCATATCGCGCAGCGGCGTGCGTAACAACTTGCCCACGCTCGGCGGATCGCTATAGATGAAGGCGTCGCCCGTGATCCGGTGGATGCGCGCGGCATACGCCAGATACGCCAGATAACCTTCGACATCACGCGGGTTAATCCGCGTGATCTGTTCCGCCATGCGCGTTAAATCGCTGGAGGCGTCGAGGCGCGTGCCGTCTGCATAGATGTAGCGCGTCAGCGGTTCGACGGGCAGCAGGTCGAGATAATCTTCGATTTTGCGCCCCGCCGCGCTGAACGTGTCCGCGAACACATGGCGCATCGTGATCACCGAGGGACCCGTATCCCAACGGAAGCCATCCGCGCGCACTTCGCCCATTTTGCCGCCGGACGTGTCGTTCTGCTCCAGCACGATCACGCGCACGCCCGCCGTCGCCAAACGGATCGCGGCGCTTAATCCGCCAATGCCCGCCCCGATGATGATCACGGGGGCGTCAGGCATCGGCGTTGGCGTCCTCAGTCACGTCGCGCTTGATGTTGGTTTCGAGAAACGCGAGAATCTGCGCCCATGCCTGCTGTGCTTCCGGCACGCTTTCCAGATTGGTCGGGTTGACGAACGCATGACCCACATTCGGGTAAATCGTGACTTCATGCGGAATCTGCGCGTTACCCAACGCTTCATTGAATGCCAGCACGTCATCCACCGGAATCTGTTGATCTTCCTCGCCAAAAATGCCCAAGATCGGGTTGTGCGTGGTGGAGAGCAAGCCGAAATCCGCCAGATTGGTGATCGTGTCGCCATACAGGTTGATCACGCCGCTGAACGTGCTGTTGATCGTCGCGTAACGCAGCGCCACGCCGCCGCCATAGCAGAAGCCCATGATGCCCACGCGCGCCGGATCGACTTGCAACTCGTTGAGCAGATACAGCGTCGCCGCGCGCATATCCAGATTGACGCGATCCACCGAGGCGGTCACGCGCAGCAGCAGCGCGCCGGGGATAGTCGTCGCCACATTCCCGCGATACGTGTCCGGCGCCAGCACGACATAACCTTCCGCCGCCAGCAGATCCGCCAGTTCGACGATCTCGGCGTTCAAGCCCCACCATTCATGCACCATGATCACGGCGGGCAAACCGGCGGCGCTTTCCGCACCCGGCGGCAGCGCCAGATACCCGCCGATCATCACGCCATCGTCCGCGGGATACGTCACATTCGTTACATCAGCGCTGCTGTCTTGCGCCAGCGCATCGGCGGCGGCAAAGCCCACCACGCCGATGATCACCAGCACCAGCAGCGCCAGCAGAACCAGAAGCAGGCGTCTTAACATCGTGCTTTATCCTTCCGTGTGCGCCCGTTGGGTTGGGCGGTGATGTCCATAAGCCGAAGTGCTTACACCGTACCATTTTTTGCGCGTTTTGCCCATCAACGTTCAGTCTCTTGACGCGCGTCGCAGGGCATGGTAGGCTAATCTTACAGGTTGAATTTTTTAATCGACGCAGCATACAGGTGCATCGTGAGTACCCTCATTATCGGCGCAGGCATGGCAGGCTTGAGTGCCGCGCACGACCTCCACACCGCGAACGACACCGTGATCGTGTTAGAAGCGCGTGACCGCATCGGCGGGCGCGTGTACACTGATCGCGCTTTCGCGGGCGTCCCCGTTGAATTCGGCGCTGAATTTGTTCACGGGAATCACGCGCCGACCTGACTGCTGGTCCGCGTAGACGGGCTTAAGACCCGACATTGGCGTAAAACCGATGACTCGCTCGTGCGCTTAGCGGATGGATCGCTGCACACGATGATCGACGCGCGCCAACGGTATCCCGATTTCGACATCACGCGCACATGGGCATTGCCCGACGTGCCAGCGCTGGCAGACGATGAATCGTTCGCGGATTATTTGACGCGCATCGGCTTCACACCCGATCAGTTGTATTACACGCGCCGCTCGTGGGGCAACGCCGCCTGCGACGACATCACGCGCATCAGCGCCGCGCAAACGCTCGACGAACTGCGCGACGACTCCGCAGGCGTCGGGGATTACCGCGTAGTCGAGGGTTACGATCAACTGATCGATCTGCTGGCGGACGGCATCGACATCCGTTTGAACACGCCCGTGAACGCGATCGCGTGGGGCGCTGACGGCGTGACCGTGTCCACGCGCACGGGTGAAGTGTTCACCGCGGATCGCGCGCTGATCACGCTGCCGTTGGGCGTACTGCAAAGCGACACGATTCAATTTACGCCCGAACTGCCCGAACGCAAGCGCGCCGCCATCCAGGCGCTGACCATGGGCGCGGGCGCGAAAATCATCTTTCATTTTGACGCGCGCGTGCTGCCGGAAGGCATCGGCGCATTGTACAGCGCGCATAACCCCCCGATGTGGTGGTCGCCTTCCTTCGGACGCGACGATTTCGGCGGACAGGTGATCACAGCGTTCTGCACGGGCGATTGGGCGCGCGACTTATTCGCGCAGGGCGAGAACGCCGCCATCGAGCGCGCGCTGGATACCTTAGCGCGTGAATTGGGCGGCGATCTGCCTGCGCCGCGCGCCGTGCATATCCAAAACTGGACGCAGGACGAATACACGCGCGGGGCTTACAGCGTGGTTCCGGTGGGGGCGGCGTGGGCGCGCCCTGCGTTGGCCGAACCCAACGCGGATCGCCTGTTCTGGGCGGGCGAAG
>JBGSRB010000624.1:0-11565 GCA_041737735.1 Anaerolineae bacterium
TCCGTTATTCCCACCAGCGACAGGCGCTACACGCGCGCCGCGTTCCCGCCAGCGGCGCTGGACATGGCGCTGAATCGCCGGATAATCCAGCACTTCGATCTCTTGTCCCGGTCGGCTAACCAGCGCGATCTTTTCACCCGGCGCTAACGGCTTCGGGTCTTTCGACATGTTATCCAGCGGATACACGCCGCGCTCAGACGATGCAAAGTATTCTTTCTCGGTTTCGCCAAACCACAACGGACGTAGCCCTAACGCATCCACGCTGAACACACAGTGATCGCCCACGCGCGCGACGACAGCGGCGGGTCCCTGCGCGAAGGGACCAAACCCGCGCCGAATATCCTGATACATGGCGCGCAGTTCGTCATCACCTTGCATCAAGTCATGCTCAAACGGCGGGAACACATATTCCATCGCTTCGATCAGGTCAAGCCCATGCTGCATGGTCAGCGCATCGATCACGGCGTCCACGTCTTGCGAGTCGCTGTTGGTCGGCGCCAATTCGATGCCCAACATAGCGGCTTCATAGCGCAGGCGCGACACGGTATTGAATTCGCCGTTGTGTCCCAACACATTGAACGGTTGCGCACGCTCGAAAATGGGATTGGTGTTCGTGCTGTAGCGCGCGTGACCGAGCGTGATCGTCGAAGCGTACTCAGGATCGCGCAGTTCGGGATAATAACGCCGCAGAATTTCGACCGTGCCTTGCACCTTGTAAACCACGCTGCGCGACGAAAACGACGGGAAATGCACGCCGAACTCGCGTTCGATCTCGCGCTGCAAGCGATAGATGGTCGGCTCAAGCTGATCCAGCGGCACGCTGCCGTTGACACCAGCAAACTGCACAAACAGCGGTTCGTTCTTCTCAGCGCTGCGCCCCAACACATACGACATGACCAAGCCATCGCGTTGGATCAGAATATCCAAACCCGCCGCGTTGATGCGCGTCTCAATCGCGGTTACCAATGTTTCGCGTTCAGCGCGTAAATGATTGGGAATCATCAGGTGCGCGACCCAAAAGCCGGATGTCGTCGCCAGCGATGAGCGCAGCCCTTGCAGCGCCATCGTTTTCGCCCACAATTCGCGCGGAATATCGGTCATGATGCCGACGCCGTCGCCTTCACCATCCACGAAACCCGTGCGATGCCCCATGCGCGTCAGCGCTTGGATGGTGCGCTTAACATTGCCGTGCGTCGGCTGTCCGCCTTTACGCACCGCGCAAATCAGCGCACAGGCGTCACGTTCGTCCGTGTCGTCACGATGTAGACGAGGAACGTCGTACAGAGGATGAGTAGTAGACATGGCGCTCCTCTTTAATTTAGTCGCGGTTCAATCAGGAAGTAGGGAATCATCCCCAAGCATATTATGGCAGCATGGCAACGATATTTCTGTATCAAATTTGCAGTTGATATATTGTGTGAACTGCACAAGAGAACCACGCGCAGCCTGTAGAAACGGGCGCATTAGGCATGTGAACGCTGTGGCACAGTGCCTAAATGTGCGGCTTAACCCGCGTTTAACAGACGGCGCACGGTCAGCGCCAGATGCAGCGCCAAGCGAATCTCGGGACGATTGAGATCGATGCCAGCGATCTCGTTGATGCGGTTCATGCGATAGAGCAGCGTGTTGCGATGCACGATTAACATGTCGGCGGTTTGGCTGAGGTTGCCATGACAAGCAAAGAACGCTTCGAGCGTCTTGATCAGGTCGGCGTGCTGGCGCATATCGTATTCCAGCAGCGTGCCAAGCGTTTTCTCACAGAAAGCCAGCAATTTTTCGCGGTCGCTCAAGCTCAGGATGAGTTGATAGACGCCGAGATCGCCAATGTACAGCGGCGTATCCGTCTGCAAGCGCGATGCGAGATCGAGCGCCTGCACCGCGTCGCGGTAGCTGTTGCGCCACGTGCCAATGTCTTTAGCAGGCATCCCAATGCCGATGGCGGCTTTCGCGCCCGGCGACTGCCGCGCGATCTCATCGCTGAAGGCTTTAGCGAGTTTCATGCTTACGTTGGTCGAATCATTTTCA
Organism: Anaerolineae bacterium; assembly: GCA_041737735.1. Classification (GTDB taxonomy): domain Bacteria; phylum Chloroflexota; class Anaerolineae; order Aggregatilineales; family Phototrophicaceae; genus Flexifilum. Next base: position 2,026 of record JBGSRB010000624.1, read on the forward strand.
TCCGCGGCGTGGAACACCAACACTTCATCTTCGCGCTCGCGCTGCCACACCAAGGCAGCGGCGTTCTGCGCGGTGATCACCGTGTTGATGATCGTCTCTAAACGGCGCAGCGATGGCGTTTTATCACCCTGCCACGACAGCACAATTGCGGTATGTGCGCGCAGCATATCATGATCGAACCGTTCGCCTTGTCGTACGGCTTCCTGTTGCCCCACATCCCCGATCAGCAGACGATCCAGAAAGGTGCCGCGCAAGCGTTTTTCCGTGTCGCTGATCGCTTTGGCTTTCGCCATTTCGATAGCGCACGCCGCCGCGCCGTGTTCCGCCACCAGCAAATCGATGTCGTCGAGATCGCCTTCATGCCCCACGAGCGATAAATAACCACGCCCGATGTCTTTCGTGATGATCGGTGACACCAAACGCGCCATGCTCGGCGTGGGTAACGCCTGCACCATCACCGGATTTTCGATTTCGTTGACGCGGTGGCGATCCTGCATTTCGACGGGTAAGTTATCGAGCTTGCGTAAGAAATTCTCGATTTCTTCCCAATACGACACCATCGGCGGCTGCACCGAACTGTAGAGAATTTGCAAGCGCTTATCCTGAATCACGACCGATTTATTGGTCAGGCGCGCCATTTCCCCAATCAATTCGGGCATCCCTTCGTTGCGCGAGGAGATTTGCGTTAGTTGACGGTAAATTTGTGTGCCGCGCCGCTCGATCTGCCCTTTGTGATCGACCAGCAGGCTGACGACCGCTTTCTCGACCATGCGGATGCGGCTGCCATGCGGCAGCGCCATGATCGGGATGCCATAAGCGTTCGCTTCGGCAATCGCCATCGTGGACGGCGCATCGCTCATGACCACAGCGGACGCCTGCGTTTCCGAAGCGTAACGGATGATTTCGACATCGCTGATTATGTCGGCGTGATGCGCGTCGTGCGGGGCAACGAGGATCAATTCGTCGGGTTGCTGTGATTTGTGCGCCGCGCGATCTTCGAGATACAGCACCGTCGTCCATGAGACCGGACGACTCAGCAGCAGCCCTTCCCCCGCCACGACGCGCGTTCCTAGCGGCAGCGCCAATTTCCGCACATCTTCGACTGTCACCCGCCGATTATCATCGTTCATGCTGTCGCTTTATCCATCACTGTGCTGATCGCCATCGTCATTCGTTCAAGTTGCACAAGCACAATGCAAATGGATAGCTTACCCACGCCTAAAAGTCAAGCCTGAGTTGCGATCTGCATCGTTTGAAATGGACAAACCAAGCCGAGAACGACGTTTATGTTTCGCCTGTGAACAAACCGAATAGAATCACGCCAAAAAAGATCAGCAGCGCTTCACCGCTGAAATTGCGCGCTACGTTGAATTGCAGGTTATAGAACGCCATCATCGCCATCAACATGCCCGCGATCCACGTCACCGGGCTGACGCGCCAATGGCGACTGTATTGGTAAATGCCTGATCCTAATAACACCACCGCGCCCGCTAACGGCACGAACGACGTCGGCAGCAATTCAGGGGCAAGCTGCATCACCGCGAAAATCAACACCAGCAGCGCCCATGTCATGCGCTCAACACGCGCTTCAGCTTCACTTTTGCGCGTTACCGTGCGCGTGCTGGTGGATCGGCTCGAACTGCGACTGCTGCGCCGTCTCGCCATGTGATTGACCTTTCTCAAGTCGAACGTTGTGCCGCTAAATGGCAAACTTGTGCGAATTATAGCGGAGATTTTGTGATTGTCCATGCGCGGCAGGGGCGTAAAAACCTGTGCGCGGGCTTACGCTTGCCAAGCGAGATTACGATAGCGTATAATTTTCGATAGATGAAACGTAATTTCACCGCTTTGCTGCGCTTGCTGAATCCACTCACAGCGCTGTAGAAGTAAGTATTGGAGGCGCACTCGTGCTGTCAAGTGAACAATGGGCGCGGGATTTCACCGTGTCAGACGACGACATCGACTTTATCAGCGGCATTCTGCTGGAACGCGAAACGCCCCTCAGCACAGCCGAGATCACGCGCGCGATCATCGAGCGCCAGCTTGAACTGGAACGCGACAACCTGCGCGAACAGTACAAAAATGTCACGATTTATAGCACCGCCCGCAGTTATGACTCCGGACAAAAGGTGCTGTTCCCCGCGCTGGATGGCGCGATCGGCAATGTGACCACCATCCGCGCGGGCAACAACCCGCTGTATGGCGACTACCAAGTGATCAGCGTGGCGTTTGAGGATGAGGAACGCGAGTTTGCCGCCGAACTGACCGCCGATCATGTTCTCAATAGCGCGGTCGATGAGGACGCGCTGCCGGGCATGAATAGTCTGACCACCGATGACATCCTCAACGGGCAGCGCGACAACATCGAGCAAACCGTTCACGATGCGCTCGCCAGCACGCCCGATCTCACCAGTGTCACCGGGAAATGGTACTCGCGTGGGCTGCTGCTCGATGTCAATGAAGGACACCTGCATCTGGCTGAAGCCATTCTCGATATGATGAGTGGCGGTCCCCTGAGCGCGCACGACATTCTCGACCAGATCGGCGGCTTGGGCAGCGAATCGCTTGAGCTGCAAGCCTTCTGCTTGAACTATGCGCTCAATCAGGATGGGCGCTTCGATGAAGTGGGTCCGCTCGATAACGTGTTATGGTTCCTCAAACGGCTGGAACCCGCCGAAGTGCAAAGTGCGCCGCCCATGCTGCGTTATCAAGCGCTTCAATATGATGCGAGTCTGCTGACAACGGAACAACGCGCGCTCGAAATCGAAATCGCCGATGAATGGTCAGAGATCGACGTTCCGCCCACAACGCGCGTGCAGATCGCGCTCACCTATCCGCATCGCCGTGCGGGAACGCTGCCGCTGAACGCACCGATGCGCCACATCTTCCCCACCGCGCGCAAATCACCGCGCATCGCCGTCACGCTGGTTGATGGGCAAACGGGCGCTGAATATGCGGGTTGGGTGGTGCGTGGCGACCGCTATGTGTATGGCTTGAGCGAGATGTTCACCGAGCATAAGCTGCCCATCGGCACTTATCTCTACATCGAGCGCCAGCCCGACACCGACAAGATCATCGTCAATTTCGACGCGCACCGCGCGCGCACCGAATGGGTGCCGCTGATCACGGTCAAGAATGGGCAGATGGTATTTGAAAGCCAGCGCCGACCGATTGGCGCGGAATTCGACCCGCTACTGCTGCTCGGCTCGGATGATATCGCCGCGCTGGATGCCCTGTTCGAGCAAACCCAAAAACAGCGTAAGTCGTTGTCGGCGATGCTCAAGCCGCTGGTGGCGGAACTGAGCCGTTCATCAATGCAGGGTAATGTGCATGTGAAAACCCTGTACAGCGCGCTGAATGTCGTGCGGCGCGTGCCGCCTGCGCCGATCTGCGCGACGCTGAACGATGATCCCGATTTTGAATATGTTGGCAGCCATTATTGGAAATTGAGCAGCTAGGAGCAGCCCATCATGACGCAGAAACCGAGTGCGCTCGTCAAGCCAACGCTCGAAACACCCTTTCACATCGATTATGCGTGGTGGGAACGTGGCGAAGATGATCTTCGCACCTATTTGATCAGCCACTTGCCGCCCGAACAGCGCGATTATCTCAGCCAGCTCACCGAAGCGCGCACCGTCGATTACATTGATCCGCACACGGGCGAAGTGACTCAGCTTGACGAACTGCAAATGGCGCTGCGGATCGCGGCGCAGTCGCCCGATTTCGTCAACCCGCAAACATCGGTGGTCGATGGCATCTTCCGTGTGTTCATCGCCAACAACAATCAACCATTGACGCCCAATGAACTGAGCGCGATCATCGGGCGCACACCAACTGTGATTTTGAAAACACTCAGCGGTGGGCGCGTCTACAAAGGCTTGCGCCCCGCTGAAAGCTGATCGAAAGGAACAACATGGGGCGCGTGATCAACACCGACAGCACAGGTAAACAGCGGAATAACTTGATGCGAACGTGCGCCGAACTGGTGCGCCGCATCAGCCAGAAGCCGACGCTTGACGACGAGAGCAAAGATATGCTGGCGCTGATGGTGTACTGTCTGCGCGAAATTGAGGCAGGCATCGACACATCGGCGGCGGCGTGGGAAAAGCGCGATTACTGGACGAAAGCCGACGAATTACGCACACGCTGGTCATGGACGGGTGCGGCGGCGGACGAACTGCAAGCGCTGATCTTCGACGAACGGTGGGACGACCTGCCGACGCTGCTGGTCAAGCTGTTTCCGCGCTTCAGCGACATTAAAATCACCAAGCTGACGCGCAAAGAGACGCTGTGGCAGGGCAGTTATCTGCGTTTGCTGGGCGAGAAGCCGCCGACGCTGCGCTAACCGAACACGATTCCTAAGTCGCGCGCCATCTGCACCAAGTCGCCGTTCGGGTCAACTTGCTTGATCTGGACGGCAAGTTCCATCGGCACGCTGGTGATCATTTCGCCGTGCAGCGCCACCATCTGCCCCCACTTTTCCGCCGCCACCAGATGCACCGCCGCCGATCCGAAGCGCGTCGCCAACCAGCGATCATGCGGGGTCGGCTGACCGCCGCGCTGTAAATGACCCAACACCGTTACACGGACATCGAAGCCCGTGCGATCAGCGATCTGGTTGCCGATCATGAAGCCGATCCCGCCGAGACGCGCATCCATCAAGCTCGCGCCTTGAATGTAATACTGCTGCTGACCGCCCTGCGGCGCTGCGCCTTCCGCGACGATCACGAGCGAGTATAACCGCCCAGCACGCCGGATCGCCTGAATGTGATCCGTGACGACGCGCACATCATACGGAATTTCCGGGATGAGAATCGCATCCGCGCCACCTGCCACGCCCGCCTTGAGCGCGATCCAGCCCGCGTTGCGCCCCATGACTTCCAGCACCATCACCCGATGATGGCTTTCAGCGGTGGTTTGCAGCTTGTCGAGCGCTTCGGTCGCCGTGAGAATCGCCGTATCAAAGCCGAACGTGACATCAGTTTGATTGAGATCGTTATCGATTGTTTTCGGCACGCCGACGACATGCGCGCCGAGCGCTAACAGCTTTTGCGCAATTGCCATCGTGCCATCGCCGCCCGCGACGATCAGCGCGTCGATGCCGAGTTCCTGCATCCGTTCCAACGCCAAATGCGTGACATCTTCTTCATCGACCATGCCATCTTCGCGCTCGATCACGCGCACAAACGGATCGCCACGATTGACCGCGCCCAGAATGGTGCCGCCGCGCGTGAGGATGTTCTCCACCCGCGCAACATCCAGCGGCATCACCGGCGGATCGCCTGAAAGCAAGCCGTCGTAACCCTGCCGAATACCAATCACATCCCAGTTATAATGATGCTTCGCCGTCAACACCACCGCGCGAATCACGGCGTTTAAGCCAGGGGCGTCGCCGCCACCCGTGAGGATACCAATGCGTTTAGGCGTGTGAGTCATGTGGATGTTTCCCCAGTCTGATCGATTACCAGTCGAGTTCGTGTGATTGCTGTGAGCGTTGGGTTGACCGTCGCTCACCCGTCGATTATACTTGGTCGTCATGAGTCAGCCGTAATATTCAGAGGAAATGAGCGAGATCAATGTCAACTAAACGGACCTACCAGCCGAAAATTCGCCGCCGTCAGCGCGTGCATGGTTTCCGCCAACGGATGATGACACGCGGTGGACGTCGTGTGTTACAAGCACGCCGCGCGAAGGGTCGTCATCAATTGGCGGTGCAGCGCGTGCATGTCAAAAAGACCAACTGGAACGCATCCTAATGCTGCGTGGGCGTAAAGCCAATGCAGCGGCATTTGCGCCTGCGCCACGCCGATGATTTTCGGCGGCTGCGTGAACGCGGAGCAGCACAGCGACACCCGCTGCTGCTGCTCAGTTTCACGCCCAACGGTCAAGCCACCAATCGCTATGGGTTCGTCACCAGCAAACGCTTGGGGAACGCGGTCACGCGCAATCGCACGCGGCGACGGTTGCGCGCGATCATGCACGCGCTGCACCCCACCCTTACGCCCGGTTACGACATCGTGATCATCGCCCGTCAGCCGCTCACGACGCAACCATACACTGATCTTGCGCGTATCGTTAGTGAACTGCTGCGTCGGGCAAAATTGTTTGTGGATGAGGGTTGATCGTGAAACATCTCGCGTTGGGCTTGATCCGACTGTACAAGCGTTTCTTATCACCCATGCTGCCGTCAGCATGTCGGTTTCACCCGACCTGTTCGATGTATACCTATGAAGCCATCGAGAAATATGGGCTGCTCAAAGGCGGCTGGATGGGCGTCAGGCGGATTGCACGCTGCCACCCGTTCAACCCCGGCGGTTATGACCCTGTGCCATGATGTTCACGTTGCTGTCGAGGAGTTCACGTTTGAAGAATGCGACTTTTCTGCGGCGCTGGCGATTGCTTAGCGTCGTTTCGCTGTTGGCGTTGGTGGCGGCGTCGTGCGTTGCCATTCCGCTGGAAAAAAGTTGGGCGCAGCTCAGCTTAATTGGCACGCCGGAACAAATCTTGTTCACCTACAACAACTTGATGACGGTTGTCGATCCGGTGGATGGCACGATCGCGCGTCTGCGTGATGCAGAGGGACAAGTGCGTGTTGATGAGCAAGGCAGCCCGCGCACATGGCAGTTAGAAGGCGCGAGTAGCCCGGCGACATTTTACTCATCGCCTGTGCGTCTCGACGATGATGTGATGCTGGCTGCGGCATATGAAACGCGCTTGTTCCGCGTGGATATGCGTGCCGCACGCATCCTCAACCCTGAGGGGATTCCGCTCAGTGGGCAGGTCGTGACCGACCTTTTGATCCAAGACGGCTTATTGTTCGTGCCGTATAACGGGGGTGCGCTTCAAGCGCGCAGCGTCAGCGATCCGTCACAGGTGTTGTGGACCTTTAACGCTGAACGTGGCATCTGGTCGCCGCCGCTGCTGCTCAACGACGGCACGCTGATCGTCCCATCGATGGATCACTTCCTGTATGCACTCGACGCCGACACAGGTGAAGAAGTGTGGCGGCTGAACTTGAACGGTGCGATTGGCGGCACACCCGTATTGTATGAAGATCACTTGTATGTGGGCAGTTTTGCGCGCAAAATCTTCAAAATCACGCTCGATGGGCAGATCGTCGCTGAATACGAAACCAACGACTGGATTTGGGGCGCGCCCACCATTCATGATGGTGTGTTGTATACTGCGGACATGGCGGGTTATGTTTACGCGCTCAATCTCGATGATGGTTTCGACGTGTTGTGGTCGCGCCGCATTGCCGAGCGCGGCATTCGCCCATCCCCGCTGGTCACAGACGATGTTGTGATCGTCGGCGGGCGCGATCGTCGGGTGTATTGGCTGAGCCGCGCGACGGGTGAAGAACTGATCCGTCGGGAAATGGCGGGCGAAGTATTGTCGGAATTGATGCTGCTCGAACCAAGCGAAACGATCAATATTCGCGTTCCACTGGTGATCGTGAGTACTATCGCCCGAAACGAACTACTCGTCGCCTTCACGCTCGATAACGGCGAACGGCGCTGGGTTTATGGGTCTTAAGGGGCTGACGTAATGGATTTTATCCTCAACCCACTGGTTACAGTGCTGGCTTTCTTGTATTCAATCCTCAATCAGGATGTCGTGCTGGCGATCATCGTGTTCACAGTGCTGATTCGTCTGCTTGTGTTCCCGCTGACCGCGCAGCAGATGAAATCGACGGCGGCGATGCAAGTCGTTCAGCCTGAACTCAAAAAGCTGCAAGAGAAATACAAGAACGACCGCGAAAAGTTAGCGCAGGAACAGATGAAGCTGTACCGTGAGTACGGCGTGAATCCGTTAGGTGGGTGTTTGCCCCTCGTGATTCAATTTCCCATCTTGATCGCGTTGTATCAAACGATCATCCATGCGTTAGCGGCTGACCCGCTGCACGTGATCGACTTATCGGGACGCCTGCTCATCCCCGGTTTGAGCGGTGTCGTCCCACTGAATAACGAGTGGCTCGGCGTCACGCTGTCGCAGCCGCCCGACATTGCCAGCGGCGCGATCATCGCCTTTGCGCTGCCGCTGCTCGTGGTGGTCACCACATGGCTGCAATTCAAAGTGACCATGCCTGCCCCGCAAGCGACCGCCAATGAAGATGGCAGACCGAATCAGATGGCGGCGATGCAGCAGTCAATGGGAACGATCATGCCGTTGATGTACGGCTTCTTTGCGCTCAGCTTCTCGGTCGGGTTGTCGATCTATTTCATCGTGTCGAACATTATCGGCATTGTGCAGTATACGCTGATGGGCAAAGCCGATTTCCGGCGCATCTTCAGTTTTGGTGGAAACGCGGCTTCAACCGCCGCGCCCAATCAAATCGAAGGCACAGCCAAACCTGCTGCCAGCGCCAAGCCCAAAAATTTGCCCGCAAACACGGGCAACACTAAAGGCAAAACGCAAAAACCCAATCGAGCAAAATAATATTGCGTTCCTAAAGATGCGCTGTCGGGCTGACGGGCAGCGCATCTTTGGGGACTTTAAGCCATCATTAAGGACATTGTCGATGAACGATAACGCTGTCGAGACAACAGGAGAGACCATCGAAGAAGCCGTCGCGCGCGGTCTGGAACTGCTCAACGCCAAACCGACGCAGGTGATCATCGAAGTGTTGGAAGAACCGATGGAAGGTGTTTTCGGGTTGGGCGCACGTGAGGCAAAAGTGCGCGTGCAGTTGATGGGCAGCACCCTGCCGCCGATGCCGCCGATACCCGAACCAGTCGAGCGCGACACGGTGATCGAACTGCCGCCCACTAATCCCGACTGGATGCCGTCCGCCGCGCCGAAACCTGAAGAACGCGCTCCTCAGGCTGAACAACCGCGCCGCGAACGGCGCAAAAGCAGCGAGAAACAGCCGGATCGCCCGCCACGCAATCGTGATCGTGGGCGTGACCGCAATCAAGAGTATGGCATTGAAGTTTCTGAAGATGACGGCGGATCACCGTTTCTGGCTGAAGCCGATGAAGTGCCAGAACATGAGCAAGACGACGAAGCGCAGATCGCCAAAGTGGTGTTGGGACAACTGCTCGAAAAGCTCGAAATACGCGCCAATATTCTCGTGCGGCGCGCGAAAGCGGGTGAGCAAGGTGGATCATCGCCGTGGGTGTTGGATGTCACGGGCGCTAATCTAAGCCGCTTGATCGGGCGGCGGGGCGAAACCCTCTCAGCGCTTCAATACATCACCCGTTTGATCACCAGCCGCGAATTACAGCGGCGCGCTGAGGTGATCGTCGATGTGGCGGGCTATAAAGCGCGCCGTGCGGCGACCTTGCACACGCTGGCGTTACGTATGGCGGATGAAGCGGTCGAGCGCGGGGAAGTCATCTCGCTGGAACCGATGCCGCCGCACGAACGGCGCATTGTGCATCTGGCGCTGCGCGAACGCCCGGATGTGGTCACGCGCAGCACCGGCGATGGTGACGCGCGCAAAGTTACGATCGTGCCGAGTTCGCAGGCATGAATGCGCCGTCATCGGCTTACAATTTACCGCAGCACACGCCCGATTACCTGCTGATCGGGCATATG
>JBGSRB010000633.1:0-4545 GCA_041737735.1 Anaerolineae bacterium
TGGTCAAAGCCGCGACGGGTGAAGAAGTTAGCGCGGAGGATTTAGGCGGCGCGCGCGTGCATACGCGCACATCAGGCGTCGCCGATCACTTTGCTGAGGATGATGATCACGCGCTGCTCATGCTGCGTGACATTGTGGCAACCCTGCATCATCGGAAATACTTGAGCGCGTATGATGTGATCGCGCCCGAAGCGCCGCTGTATCCTGCCGAAGACCTGTACGGCATCATTCCGCCGACCTTCCGCGAGACTTACGACGCCCGCGAAGTGATCGCGCGCATCGTCGATGGCAGCCGCTTCCGTGAGTTCAAAGCCGATTACGGCACGACATTGGTCACAGGTTTTGCGCGCATCGAAGGCGTGCTGGTGGGCATCATCGCTAACAATGGCGTGCTGTTCAGCGAGTCGGCGTTGAAAGGCACGCACTTCATTGAGTTGTGCGCCGCGCGTCAAATTCCGTTGATCTTCTTACAAAACATCACCGGTTTTATGGTGGGGCAGGTGTATGAAGCGGGTGGCATCGCCAAAGATGGCGCGAAGCTGGTTCACGCCGTCGCTAATGCCAACGTGCCGAAATTCACGGTGATCATCGGCGGCAGTTTCGGCGCAGGTAATTACGGCATGTGTGGACGCGCCTACGCGCCACGTATGTTGTGGATGTATCCCAATGCGCGCATCAGCGTGATGGGTGGCGAACAGGCTGCCAACGTGCTGCTGACGATCAAGCGCGATCAATTGGCGCGGCGCGGCGAACCCGACATGAGCGCTGAAGAACAAGCCGCGTTCAAAGCGCCGATTCTGGAAAAGTATGAAACCGAAGGCAGTCCCTATTACGCCACCGCCCGTCTGTGGGATGACGGCATTCTCGACCCCGCCCAAACGCGGCGCGTGTTGGCATTGGGCTTAAGCGCCGCCATGAATCAGCCGCCGCAAAGCACACAGTTCGGCGTGTTCCGCATGTAAGCGTTAATTAATGTTCCAAAGAATTGTGAAAGTTTCGTGAATTCTGACTCTATAGTAAATCGACTCAAGGGAAGCATTGCCACTTTAAGTGCAAACGTTAAGTTCGTGAATAAATTGTTACGTTGGGCGCTTTTATTTTCATGCTACATTGAATTAACGAATTCGATAATTGAAAGCAAACACATTTTCGGCATAAGCCGTGATGTCTGAAGCCAACTATGAAACTTTTCGTCAGTTATGCGCGGGTTGATAAACCATTCTGTAAACAGCTGATCGACCTGCTCGATATTCACGAGGTCTGGTACGATTATCGTTTGCAGATCGGGCAGAACTGGTGGGACGAAATTCTCGAACGCCTGCATTGGGCTGAAGGGGTGGTGTTCCTCGTTTCGCCCGATTCGCTCAAATCTCAATATTGCAATGAAGAACTCGACATTGCCCTGAGTTCGGGCAAGCACATCTTCCCGGTGATGATTCGCCGCGATGTGCAAATGCCGGAAAAATTGTTCTCGCTGCAATATGCCGATTTCAGCGGCGGCATTGATGTGAGCGCAACCAAAATTCTGCTCAACGCCATCTCTATGGCGGAACGCAAAGCGCAGGCGCACATGGCACCAGTTTCGACCAATGGCGTTGTGCATTCCGCTCCCATGCCGAAGTTCGGGAGCGCGCCGCTGAACACTGCGCCGCTGAATACTGCGCCGCTGCACAGCGCACCGCCGCACGCCAATGATGACACGCTCGACTGCTTCGCGGAAGCCATCAAAGCGCTGGACACGGGCGAATTGGATCGCGCGGTTTATCTGCTTAAGCGCGTGTGCGCGGGTGAACAAAAGCCGCGTTTTGTCGATGTCGCCAAGCTGCTGGCGGAAGCTGAAAGCAAGCTCGAGGCGCAAATTTATCAACGCGAAGCCGAGCGCGAATACGCCCCGATTATGCTGCTGCTGAAGAATGAGCAAACGCGCGGGCTGGGCTGTAACGCTTTCCGCGCTTATTTGAACACCTTCCCCGATTATGACCCGCAGAACTTGCGCGCGTTGTATGATGCAGAAATGCACAAGCAGGCGCCGCTTGATATTGAAACTGCCCTGCCGCTGCTGTCGTGGTGTCCGGTCACACAGGGGAACACCACGCTGCATTACGGCAATGCGCGCAAAACCTTTGTGGTCAAAGACTTTCAAATCAGCCAATACCCGATCACCAATCAGCAGTATCAGGCGTTCATCGACGCGCCCGATGGCTATCATAATCCGACGTGGTGGGAGCGCTCGAACGAGATTCGCCGCTGGCACGTGGATCACCCACAGCCCATCGCCGCGCCCGCTAACCGCGAGCATCACCCGCGCGTGAATATCAATTGGTATGAAGCGCTAGCATTCTGTGATTGGCTCAGCTACAAAATCGGCTACAGCATTCGCCTAGCCACCGAACAGCAATGGCAGCGTGCCGCGTTGGGCGACACGCGCCATACGTTCACGTGGGGCGGTCGCTTCGATAAAACACTTGCCAACACCTAAAGAAAGCGGATTCCGCACGACGACGCTCGTCACGCAGTATCCGCGCAGCGCCAGCCCGTTTAATGTGCATGACATGATCGGCAATGCGTGGGAATGGTGCGCGAACGGCTTCGCCAAGGGCGAAACTAGCGACCTCACAGTCGATATTCATCGTGTGGTGCGCGGTGGATCATTCTTGTCGCCCAAAGAGCGCTGCACCACACGCTTTCGTTATGCGCTTGATCCGTTGGTGCGTTATCACTCGATTGGCTTCCGCATTGTGTGCGATTACGACATGGCGGATGTCGAGCGCTTCGAGTGAACAGCACGCCTTAAAGTGAATGCAGTTCATCCAGCGCGATCACGCCGCGCCGCAGCGCCGTCAGCGCCGCCGAATGGCGATCTTTCGCGCCCATTTTATCCATCGAGCGCGCCAGCGTTTCGATCACGTCGGTCATCGACCAGCCCAAGCGCGCGGCGATGCCGTCGTTATCCAAGCCGCCTGCCACGAACAGCAGCACGCGGCGCTCATCATCCGTGAGTTGGCTGTCGTCGGGGCGCGGACTCAACATGCCGGTGACGACTTTTTCCGCCACGCCTTGCCCTAACACCAGATGCCCGTCGCGCACGCGCAGAATCGCGTCGATCACGCTGTCGCCTTCCGACGCTTTGAGCAAATAACCATGCGCGCCGCCGCGCAGCGCCTGCGTGATGTACCAATCTTCGTCGCGTCCGGTCAGCACCAGCACGCGCGTTTCCGGCACTTGCGCGCGGATCAAGGGCAGCACATCTAGCCCGCCTTTTTTGGGCATGTTCAAGTCGAGCAGCAGCACATCGGGCTTGAGCGCGATCACCTTTTCGAGCGCGACTTCGCCATCGCCCGCTTCGCCCACCACCATGATCTCGTCGCGTTCGTTGAGATAATTCACCAATGTGCCGCGCAGCATGGCATGATCATCCGCCACTACCACGCGGATCACCGCGCGCGAACTACTCGCTTGTGGTTGCACAACGGCGGAAGGCTGCGTCGAATCCAACGCGCTGACCGAGCCGGGCAGCGCCGCTGCTAACGCGGCGGCGAAGGCTTCCGCCGATTGAAAGCGCTTAGCGGGATTCTTCTCCAGCGCTTTGAGGATCGTGTTTTCGAGCGGCTGTGGCAGGCTCGCGTCGATCAAGCGCAGCGGCGGCGGCGCTTGGCGCACATGCTGAAGCATCAACGCGGTGATGTCGTCGGATGAAAAGGGCAGTTGTCCGGTTGCCAATTCATACAGCACCACGCCGAGCGAGTAAATATCCGTTCGGTGATCGAGCGTCATGCCCTGCGCTTGTTCGGGCGAGAGATACGCAGGCGTGCCGATGATCATACCGTCGGTGGTCACGCGCTTCGCGTCACGTGGCAGCGCCAAGCCCATATCCATGATCTTGATCTGCCCGTCGGAGGTCACTTGAATGTTGGCGGGCTTGATGTCGCGGTGGATGATCTGGTGTTCGTGGGCGTAATGCAGCGCCAGCGCGATCTGGCGTCCTAAGCGCACCACCTGATCCGGCGCGGACGGCACATAATCGCTCAAAGGCGCGCCATCCACCAGCTCGACCACAATATAATGAAGATTACCTTCGTTCACACGGTCGTAAATCGCCATGATGTTGGGATGGTTCAGCGCGGCGACGCTTAGCGCTTCTTGCTCGAAGCGTTTACGCGCAGTTTCGCGCACATGCGGCAGCAGAATCTTCAGCGCGACGACGCGCCCCAAGCGTTTATCGCGCGCGCGATAAACCGTCGCGGTCGAACCTTCCCCGATCAGAGCGAGAACTTCATACCGGTTGCTGAGCGTGCGTCCGATCATGGCTGACATAAGCGTAAATTACCCTTGCGCCGCTGATTATGCTGCAAGCATACCACAACGCTTTATGCGGGCAAAATTCAGGGGATCGAGCGGCGTGACAACCGCCAACGCCCTGCGCGCTGAGCAAAACACGCTACAATCGGAACGATACTCAATGCGTGTCTTTCTGCGGAAGGATTGTTCCCGATGCGTGTATTTCTCAGTTTAACGGCGCTGCTGCTGATCGCGCTGGCGCTGCTG
>JBGSRB010000649.1:0-7646 GCA_041737735.1 Anaerolineae bacterium
CAGATGACCATCCACAACGAGGTTTTGATTGGCGCGGAAGTTCTGAACTGTGATCATGGTGCGAACCTTATATGTCTGAAAGTACTTTCGAACAAAATCTATTCATGTGAATATTTTGGGGACGGCGCGCGCCCTTGTTTGCCCTGCGCGCTTATGGTAGCATCCTACAATATCATTCGGCAATCTTGAACAAGAATGAGGCAAAGCTCATGGCGGTTTGCGAACAATGCGGCAAGAAACCGCAGTTCGGTAATAAACGCAGCTTCTCGATGCGCGCGACGCGACGCAAGTTCAACCCGAACATTCAGCGCGTGCGCGTGCCGAATGCTGAAGGCGTGTATGTGCAGAAATCGCTTTGCACCAAGTGCATCAAAACACTGGCGAAAGCCTAAGCACATTAAGCACAACCGCATCAACTTCCATAGGGGCGCACACACTGCGCCTCTATTGATTCAACACCTGACGCAGCGCGGCGATGCCCTCAGCCACCGATTGTTGTTGATTGTAAACTGCGCTGCCCACCACCAACACATTCGCGCCTGCATCCACGGCTGCTGGCGCTGTCTGTGTGTTGATGCCCCCATCCACTTGAATATCGACCGCCCGATCCCAGATCATACCGCGCACTTGCCGAACTTTTTCGAGCGTGCGCGGGATCAGCGGTTGTCCGCCGTAACCCGGGTTGACCGTCATCACGAGGATCAGATCGAGATCGTCGATGATCTCGCTGACGACGCTGGCAGGGGTGTGCGGGTTGAGCGCCACGCCCGCCCGACAGCCCAACGCACGGATCGTGCTGAGGGTGCGCTGGAGATGCACGCTGACCTCATAATGCACGGTGATGCTATTCGCGCCGGCTTGCGCGAATGCTTCGAGCAGGTGATCCGGCTCGACGATCATCAGATGCACATCCAGCGGCAGGCTGGAAACGCGACGCGCCGCTTCGACAATCGGCAGCCCAAACGATAGGTTTGGCACGAACCGCCCGTCCATCACATCAATGTGCAGCCAGTCCGCGCCGCTTGCTTCCGCGGCAGCGAGTTGCTCGCCCAATCGCGTGAAATCGGCGGAGAGAATCGACGGCGCCAGTTTGATGGGTGTGGTCACTGAAGTGATCCATATCTATTACGAACGATATCGTTTAATTGTAATCGCGCACGCGCCAAATATCGATCCCAATTTTTGGGGCTTGTGCGCGCCGACACCTGACAAAACATGCTATACTCGTTTGTGCAAACACGTTGATTGTGCGCGGGGGAAACTGGCGATGTCTGCTAATGTTGAGGGTATGGTGCGCGAAGGCGCGAACGCTGCCAAAGCCGGTCGGCGTGATGAAGCGCGTTCGCTGCTGCAAAAAGCGGTCGAGCTTGATCAATATAACGAAGAAGCGTGGTTATGGCTTAGCGGTGTGGTCGATTCAATCGATGATCAGCGCACCTGCTTGGAAAATGTCCTGTCGATCAACCCGGATAACGACAAGGCGCGCGTCGGCTTGCAATATCTAGGCATCAACCCACCCGCGCCCGTGGAAAACCCGTTTAGCACGCCGTCGAACGATCCGTTTGCGCCGCCGTCGCTCAATACCAGCGTCGAGTGGGGCAGTATGGAAACCAGCAGCCCGAGCGCCGTGACGCCGCGCGGCAAAGTCGAGCCTTCACCGGGCGAACTCGATGATTGGGTGTCGAACCTGAATTTGCCGCTCAACGCGCAAGCATCGCCCTTGTTCGATGAACAAACCGCACCGCCATCCGGCGGCACGAGTGCTAATCCGTTTGGGGACATCGACTTCGGGTTGGACGATGACGAACTGACGGACGATCTATTCAGCGCGGGCGGCGTGTTCGACTCGGCTGCGCCTGCGCCCAGCGCGTTATCGCCCATGGAAGCGCCACCACGTGAGTCGCGGCGCGCCCGTCGTGATCGCGATTTTGAGCCGTTGAGCGATCCTGATCGCGGGAATTACGGCGATACAGGCGACGACGATCCTTTTGCGCTGATCCCTGACGAGATCGCGCCGACACGCCTGCCGGGAACCGTCGAAGGGGCATCGGCGCTGCATTATGTGCTGGTGGCGGTGTTGGTGCTGGTCAATATTGGCGTGGCGGTTTATGCCATGTCGGGAATTTTGCCCGCGTGATTGTTGGGCAGCGTGCATAAACCACGCTGGACAGCACCGCGTGCCGATGATACAATCCATGCACTTTGTGAGACGAAACACGACTTTTTAAGGAGAGCGCGGCACACACCGCGAACAACACAACATGGCTAATCATAAATCCGCGCTGAAGCGCATCCGTCAGACGGCGAAACGTCGCGAACATAACCGTGTGTATCGTGCGCGCGCCCGTACCTTCATCAAGAAGGCGAAAATCACCCAAGTGCAATTGACCAATGGCAACGCCACCGTGCAGGATGCCGAAGCCGCTACGCGCATCGCCATCCGCGACTTGGATATGGCGGTCAGCCGTGGTGTGCTGCACCCGCGCAATGCCTCGCGTCGTAAGAGCCGTTTGATGAAGCAGCTTCACGCCGCCAAGCAAGCAAACGCTTAAAACCCAAGCGCAAGCTCACATTTATGTAAATAAAAAGCCGACTGTGTTAAGTCGGCTTTTGTGTTGCTTTAAGCTGAGATAAATCGCTTGCGGGTTTACGCCAGTGAAGCCACCAGCGCGGGCGCGCGCAGATCCAGCGCTTCGGGATCAAGTTCGAGCCGATAGCCCACACCGCGCACGGTCTTGAGGATGTGCGGTTTACTCGGATCAAGCTCAATCGCGCAGCGAATCATGCGGATATGCACATCCAGCGTGCGCGTGTCGCCCATGAAATCCGTGTCCCAGACTGCTTCCATCAACTGCTTACGGCTGAGCGTTTCGCCGGGGCGCTGCACAAATTGACTGAGCAGCAGGGCGACCTTTGGCGTCAGCGTGGTTTCACGCCCGTGCGCGATCACCTGACGGCGGTCGAGATCGAGCAGCAGCACGCCGGATAACGCGGGCGCATCCACCAGCGGCTCATCGTTATGCGCGTTGTGATTGAGCAAACGCTCGATCTGGTTGATGATTTTGCGGGCGGTAAACGGCGGCGTCAGCGTGGCGTCGGCGGAAATATCGCCGTTGAGCGCATCGACATCCGCCGGACGCAGATGCACAACGGGTAAACCCATGCGCGCGGCTTTGATCTGGCGAACGATACGATCGCCGGGGGTTTTGAGTGAGATCGCGTCCAGCACAATCGCTTCACACACGCTGGTGTTGATCAGATGTAGCGCTTGTTTGCCACTTGATGCACTCGTGACGGTATAACGACGTTGCAGCGCTTGCGTGTAAGCGCTGTTTCGCTCGACCAGCAGAATACACGTCACGTTAAGCCTCCACAAACAATGTTAAATGATGAGCGGCAGCGCATCTATGAAATTATACCGAGCTTTAGGCACGCGGCAATACACAGTCTGGTGGGATGCTGTGTGATTGTGTTGGATATTGATCGCGCAGAGGCGAAGATTCGGGCTATAATGGCGCTGGTGTCAGATACAAATAACACGGGGGATGCAGTGCGGATTCTGATCACAGGCGTGAACGGCTTTGTCGGTCGGCATCTCGCGCAGCACCTCCACGACACGCAGCCGCACGCTGAGCTGCTCGGCACAACGCTGAGCGCCGCCGAAAACGCGCCGCCGCATGTTAATACGCACGCGCTGAACTTATGTGATCCGCAGGCGACAAGCGCGTTGATCCGGGCGCTTCAGCCCGATCAAATTTATCATCTGGCGGGCAGCGCTGTGGTGGGCAAGTCGCATGAAGCCGCGTGGTCAACCCTCGAAAACAATATCCGCGCGCAGTTGAATATCCTCTTGGCGTGCATCGACGTGCCGATCGCGCCGCGCATGTTGATCATCAGTTCGGGCGATATTTACGGCGCGAATCATCCCACTCCGCCGGACGAACACGCGCCGTTCTTTCCCACCAGCCCCTACAGCGTCAGCAAAATCGCGCAGGATATGCTCGGCTTACAATATTATCTCAGTCATGATCTGCCCGTGCTGCGCGCGCGCCCGTTCAACCACACGGGACCCGGTCAAAGTCTCGGCTTCGTCGCGCCTGATTTCGCCATGCAGATCGCGCGGATCGAAACGGGGCAGCAAGCGCCGATTATGCACGTCGGCGATCTGACCCCGGAACGTGATTTCACGGACGTGCGCGACATTGTGCGCGCTTACCGGCTGATCATGCAGCACGGCGAAGTGGGAGCGGTCTATAACATCGCCAGCGGCATGATCTTGAGCATCCGCCAACTACTTGATGGTTTGTTAGCGCACACTCAAGCCCCGATCCGCATCGAGATCGACACCGATCGTTTGCGCGCGGGCGGTGCGCGCCGCCTGTGGGGCAATGCTGCGCTGCTGCACGCGGTCACGGGTTGGCAACCGCAGATCGCGCTGGAGGATACACTGAGCGATCTGCTCGCTGACTGGCGCAAACGTGTTGGTTTAACCGTGTGAACGTGAGGAGTCAATGCGCCATATGAAAGCGATAATCTATTCTGCACCCGGCGATCCATCGGTGCTGCGTTACGACGACGCGCCTATGCCCGAACCTGCTGCGGCGGAACTGCTGGTGCGCGTGCGCGCCACGGCGGTTAACCGTGCCGATCTGCTGCAACGGCAGGGCGCTTATCCGCCACCTGCTGGCGCATCCCCCATACTAGGTTTGGAGATCGTCGGCATCGTGGAACAGGCGGCAGGTGATTGGCGCGTTGGCGATCGCGTCATGGCGGTGATCATGGGCGGCGGTTATGCCGAGTATGCGACCGTGCCAGCGGGCATGGCGCTGCGCGTGCCGGATGCGTTCACCGATGAACAGGCAGCAGCAATTCCCGAAGCATTTTTGACGGCGTATCTCAACCTGTTCACGCTCGGCAAATTGACAGCGGGTGAAACCGTGCTGATCCATGCGGGCGCAAGTGGCGTCGGCACAGCGGCGATCCAATTAGCACGGGCGGCGGGCGCGCGGGTGTTCGCCACCGCGGGCAGCGATAACAAATTAGCGCGCTGCCGTGAATTGGGCGCGGAATTGGCGATCAATTATCGCAGTGATTCGTTTCTGCGACGCGCGCTCGAAGCCACCGACGCGCGCGGCGTTGATCTCGTGCTGGATTTCATCGGCGCGTCCTATTGGGATGATAATCTCGCGGCGCTGGCACGGGGCGGGCGTCTGCTGTTGATCGGCTTTCTCGGCGGCACAGCCGGGCAGTTGAACATCGGCGCGATCATGCGGAAGCAGTTAACGGTCACGGGGACGACGCTGCGCGGCATGGCATTAGCCCGCAAGATCGAGTTGACGCAGGCATTCGCGGGGTTCGCGCTTCCGCGTTTTGTCAGCGGCGAATTGCAACCCGTGATCGATAAGATTTTCCCCCTGCGCGAGGCGGCACAAGCGCACGAATATATGCAGCGCAACGCCAACGTGGGCAAGATCATTCTTAAAGTGGGCTAAGCGCGTTTGGGGCAACCTGCACGAACGCGGTCGGGCGGCTTTCGATGGTGTTGCACATTGACGGCGTGTTGGTAAAATTGCACAATCGCTGCATTGCAGTGAGGACAATCATGTTGATCATGCTGACCACCACGACCACCAATCGCACTGATACTACACCGACATAATGGGGGTCGTGCAGTTGTATATGCGTGTCGCGCCCCCATCACGGGGGCGTTTTTGTTATCTCAATTAGATGGAGGATGCAATTTTGACCAATCATGACCAGCCTGTATACGTCGTTCCTGAGGAAAATCGTGTGCCAGTCAGCGATTATCCCGCGCACATGATGTCGATTCCGCCATCGCGCATGTTCATGATCCGCGATGCGCTCAAAGCGTATAAAGAACAGCACGGCGCGGACGCTGTCACGTATGATGCGTCGCAGGGCGATGGTGGCGCGAGTTTGCCCGGTGTGCCGCGCGAACTGCTCGAACGCGCGCTTGAGCTTCAGATCGCGCAAGGCACGGCTTACGATCAACCGTGGGGAACGGCGCGTTTCCGTAAAGCCGCCGCCGAACAGTATTGGAAACTCGCCCCCGCCAGCGGTTGGACAGGCGAAAATATTGTGTTTGTGCAGGGCGGGCGCGATGGCTTGCAGAAAGCCTATGCAGCCATGGCGGCGCTCGGATCGGGGACGGTGGGCGCGCTGTTGGTGGTGTCGCGCGTGCCGTGGATCAGCTACAACTGGGGTCCTTACGCGCTCGGCTTAAATGTGCTGCTCGCCCCCGGTGATGAAGCCGAAGGGTGGCGTTATACGCCCGAAGGCATACGCGCGACAGCGGCATTCGCCGAACGTGAAGGGCGTCCGCTGGCGGGCTTGGTGATCACGTCGCCCGACAATCCAACCGGACGCACGACGCCGCTCGATGAGCAGATCACGCTGGCGCGCACAGCGCTTGAAGTGGGCTTCCCGTTTGTGCTGTTCGACTGGATTTATCACTGGGTGACGGATTCGGGCCCCTCCGACATCAACGTGATTTTGCAAGCCTTCACCCCTGAAGAACGCAAGAAGTTGATCTTTCTCGATGGGTTGACCAAAAGTTTGGGCGCGTCGAATGTTCGCAGCGCGCACATCCTCGCGGATGCCGCCGTCGTGAAGTACATCACGAGTCAGGCGTCACATGGCGTCGTGCCGTCATTTTATGGGCAGGCGGTCGCCATCGCCGCGTATGAGATGGGCTTTGCCGAAGCCGCCGAGTCGATCATCCGCCCGACTTCGGAAAGCCGCCGCATTCTGCGCACCGCGCTTGAAGCTGAAGGCGGGCGTTTTGTGATGGGTGATGGTTATTACGCTTTCATCGACTGCGCGCCCTATATTCAGGCGGGCAATTTAGGCGATTCAGAAGCGTTGCTCAGTTATCTGGGCGCGCAGCATGGCGTGGCGGTGGTGCCGGGCATCTACTTTTCGGACGCGGGCAAAGACTGGATTCGCTTCAGCTACGCGCAGACACCCGAAGTCACGGCGGGCGCGGTCGAGCGTCTGTTTGCAGGGTTGCGCGCGTTGAGCAAGGTGTAAGCAGCACGGGGAAAATCCCCCAGTTTTGGGGGGGGAGCGCGCACAAGCAGACGATATAATTGATAATTGTTGAGATGTGTCACAATCTAAAACATACACGAAGGTGATGACCTAATGGACATGACGCAAATTCTTGATCGTGAGCGTGCGATTCCCGTTGATGTAAGTTACGCCGATGTACGGTCGGTCTTTAAGTGGGTGTACGCATGGATGTTCGTCGGCTTGATCGTGACCAGCGTGATCGCGTTTATGACGGCAAGCACACCCGCGCTGCTGGCGTTGGCGCTGAACCCCGTAACCTTGATCATCGCCATGGTCGTGCAGTTCGGTTTGGTGATCGCGCTCAGTTGGGCAATGCCGCGCTTGTCGCCGTCAATGGCAGCGGGCATGTTTGTGGTCTATGCTGGCTTGCTTGGCTTCACGCTCTCGGTGATTCTGCTGGTGTTCGATCTCGGATCGATTGCGATTGCCTTCGGCACAACGTCGGTGTTGTTCGCCACCATGACGATGTTCGCTTTCACCACCGATATTGACCTGACCCGCTTTGGCAACCTGTTCTTCATGGGCATCATCGGGCTGATCATCGTCGGCGTGAT
>JBGSRB010000017.1:0-2623 GCA_041737735.1 Anaerolineae bacterium
CTCACGCATATGCGTTGGCAACTGTAAGCGATGCTTAGCGCGCTAACGCGGTCGCGCGACGATAGAGCAGCACCACCGGCAGCAGAATCAGCGCGGTGGCGGCGATGGCGGCGCGCAGCCCGAATCGCACGCCGATGAAGCCGACGCCGGGACCCGCCCCGATCTGACCGAGCGCGTTTAACTGCGCCGCCGTCGAAAGCACGGTCGCGCGCACGGCGGACGGAATGTTGCGGTTGATCCAC
Organism: Anaerolineae bacterium; assembly: GCA_041737735.1. GTDB lineage: Bacteria > Chloroflexota > Anaerolineae > Aggregatilineales > Phototrophicaceae > Flexifilum. Next base: position 243 of record JBGSRB010000017.1, read on the forward strand.
ACGCTTTCCAGCGGCGCGGCGATCCCGCGCACCACTTCGATGATCATCAGCGCGATCACCGCCACGACGAAATCACCCGCCAGCGCGAACACAAGTATCCCCGCCACGCCGCACGCCTGAATGATCACCAGCGCGCGTCCGATGCGCGGCTGCTGGGTGGTATCGACGCGCCGCCGCACGATCTCGACGCCGATGGTTTGCAGCACCATCGCCGTGATGCTGAGCAGGCTGAACCAGATCGGCACGCTCAAGCCCGCGATCTGTGGAAAAGTAAACGACTCGGTCATGAAGGCGCGCCACAGGCGATCAAAGCCTTCGCTGTGCGCGCCGAACACAAAACTGATCGCTAGAAAGGTCATCAGCAAACGACTGGCACGCGCGGCGCGCACGCCACTGGTGAAGGTGTTGCGCATATTCGTCCACGTGTTATCGCTTTCCGCGCGCGGGGTGGGCGTGAAGCCCGTTTCTTTCATCACCAGAACGAGCAGCGCGGTCAGCACGATGAAGCCCGCGCCGCCGATCACAATCGGCAGCGCCAGCGCGATGCTGCCCAACACACCGCTGATGATGATGCCCGCAATCGCGCCGAAGCGCCCAACCTGCGCGCCACGCATGAGCGTTTCACCGAGTTGTTCTTCGCCCACTTCATCCGCGATCCACGCTTCGAGCGCGCCCGATGTGAACGTGCTGCCGATGCCCCAGATCACTTGACTGGCAAGCACCGCCGCAAACGCGGGGATCGCGCCTTCGATCATGAAGCCGACGCCGATCAGCGCGTAGCCGATCAGCACGGATAAACGGCGGCTGACCAGATCAGCCACGACGCCCGTCGGAATTTCAAACGTGAACCCGACGATTTCCAGCAGCGTGCCGACCAGCACCAATTGCAGCGGATTTAGCCCGACGACTTCCGCCTGATAAACCAGATTGAGCGTGAACACCATGCCGAACAGCAGCGAAGACATGCCTGTGATGAGCAGATAAACGCGCAACGGAGACCAGCTTAGAAGCAAAGTGTTACACCTTATGCCTGTGTCAAGATTACACAGGCACAAGCGTAGCATAAAGGTCTTGAGGGGTCAAGAAGGGCAAGATATGTCTGGCTGTAAAATGCAAAAGCTGATACCTCCCCCGTTAGCTTGCGCTTGCGGCAGGCAACATGCGGAGGAGGTAAAAGCAGGCTGTTTTTGTCCCCCTCCCTGAATTCGGGGAGGGGTTAGGGGTGGGGTCTGTTTTGCAGTCGTCCTAGTTCGTGCCGATGGCGGGCAGCATGATCGGCTGTCCATTGATCGACTGATACCAGAACGGAATCCAGCCGATGCCCATCAAATCGACGCTGATGTCTTTCTTGTAGGGCGTGATCACGTGTTCTTCGAGTGATGTAGCAACACGCGCCCATTTTTCGTTCAACTGCTGCACTTCATTCTCATAGCGGTTGATCAACTGGGCTTTATCTTCTTCCGCCTGCTGCAAGTCGTGTTCCAGCACTTCAAGCTGACCGCGACTGCGCTCTTTGAACACGTTCGAGCGGCTGATGCGCGAAAGGGTGAAGGCGGTGCGTCCGTTGAGCAGCCCCAACACGGCTTCACCCGTCGTGAACAGGGATTCGCGGCGGTGGCTGGCAAGCTGACGTTTTTCAGCTTCGCGCTTCGTCAAGTTGCGCTGCTGTTTGTCGTCAACCGCATCGATCAGCTTTTCGTACTTCTGCGTCAGCACGTCCATTTCGGCGTCGCGGCGTTCGCGCGCGGTCTGCTGAAGCTGCGCGCGGAACTCGGCAAAATCCATATCGGGGCTGGCGACCATGCTGAGAACCGTGCTTTGTGGCACGCGAATTTGCTTCGTCGTGTAGATCATATCGACCAGTTCGCGGCGCAGCACCGTGAAGCGGCGGTTATCGGTTAAGCTGCTTGGCACATCCCCGAACAGGCTGCCGGGAACCGGTTCCGCGCTGACCGCGCGCGTATCAATCGGGTTGATCTCGTGATCTTGCCAATGGATGATCGCTTGATCGAGTTCGGGCAGCATATAGGCGAACACGCGCGTGACGAAAGCGTTGGTTTTGCGATCGCTATAGCGCACGCTGGCTTGTGCCAGCAGCGTCGGGCGATACGCCAGTACCGCGTTGGTTCCGCCTTGCGCGATCATGCCTGTCCGCCCCTGCCACTGGCTGATGGCGTCGCGGCTGTCGATCTCATGACGCAAGAAATACTGCGGCACGTTCGACGCGATCGGCGGCTGATGCGTCACAAATCCTTGTGGGCTGCTCAAGCTGCTGCCCGCGCTTGGCACCATCTGTCCGGGCGGCGGCGTCGCTTGCTGGGCTGTTTGCGCGCTCGTGCCGGGGAAGCTGCCGGGCGGCGGGGGCGCGAAATTCGTCCCCA
>JBGSRB010000063.1:0-2194 GCA_041737735.1 Anaerolineae bacterium
GCGGCGGCGATGCCGCCCTGCGCCGCGCCGCTGTGCGAACGCAGCGGATGAATCTTCGACAGCACGCCAATATCGGTCACGCCGCCGCGATAGGCTTCGACCGCCGCCCACGTGCCAGCCAAGCCCGCGCCGACGATCACCACGTCATGGATAATTTCACTCATCGCTGTGCAGCCTCTTGATCAGTTCACTGTGTGTTTACAGTCCTGATCATAGCGGCTGCACGGGGCAACGTGCAGTTACACCCGTCCCCTGTGGCGGGTGATGGGTGTCACTCCGGTAACTGCGTGATCACGTCGTTGACTGCTTGCGCGGGCGTGCGCGCATCGTTGACCACCGAGGTGAACGCACTTTGCAAAATGCGCGCGGCAGCACCTTCCTGCGCTTCGATGATCGGCGGCGCGGCGGCGTCGAGCAGGTTTTCGATGAAGGTGACATAACCCACGTCATCCCATTGACGCAGGGCGGTGCGCTGTGCGGGCAGCAGATCAGCCGCTTGCCCGTAGGTGCTTTGACGATCCGCGTCGAGCATCCAGTTGACGAAGCGCAGCGCGCGCGTCTGCCGTGCGGCGTCGGCGGTGGTCAGCACCCACACCCAACCGTCGATCACCGTGACCAACTCGCCCGACTCAGTCGGGATCGGCGCGTAAGTCAGGCGCGCATTGGAACGCTGCAAGCGCATAAACGAGCTTGATGTGACCACGCCCGCGCTGATCTCGCCTTCGCTCAAGCCCATGAGATAATCGGCGGATTGGGTGAAGTCGGTCACAGTGGGGCTGATCAACCCCTGCGTGACGGCTTCATCGTAAAACGTGAACACCACGAACAGCGCATCCAGATCGATGGGCAGCAGCAAGTCGCTCGGTTCAGCGCGTGCCGCACGATACTGCGCGAGAAACGTTTCGCTCATGCTGGTCACGCGCCCCGCCGGAAAGACAAAACTCAGCTCGCGCGTGAACACATCGTCAAAACTCAAAGCAGTGATCGGCGCGTCAGCGCGCAACGCCAGATGGCGCACATCGATCATATAAGGAACGCCGAACAGCGCGCCTTCGACGCGCGCCAGCGCTTCCACCGCTGCGGGATAATTGGCGAACACACCCGGCAGTGCATCGTCGCTGATCGGGTGGATCAAACCGCTTTGCTGCGCGCTGATCAAGTCGGCGCGCCGCATCAACGTGAGATCGGGCAGCGCTCCCGGCGCGACGGGGGCTGCCGTCCGCAGGGTACTCATCACGCCGCCCACATCGCCCGTGCGTTTCAAGCGCAGTTCCACGAACACGTCGCTAAACGCATTCTGAAACGCGCTGATCTGCGCGGACAGCAGCTCGGCGGCGTCGCCGCTGTCCAGCGGAGCCAACGCATCGGGAAACCAGATCACCAACGGCTGCGCGCTGGCGGTCGTCGGTTCCGGGGAAGGCAAGCGTGTCGGTTGGGACGTGTCGGTGGCGAGTTGCGCTGCGCTGCGCTCGACGGTGAGGGGGACGAGGGTTGTCGTGCCGCCCGCGCACGCACTGATTCCGCCCAACACGCTGATCAATAATCCCACGAGAAGTTTGTGCATAGGTGCCGAACTCCATTCCTTACAGCCAAGATTGTAACACACGCTTTCACGCGCTTTTCATGCGGCGTAGTGGAAAATTAATGCACTTGCTCATATCATTAGTCTAGATTGTGAAGATTCATCGCTCGAAAGGGCAAGCCCATGCGAAAACTCTTTGTTCTTATCCTCATGTTGAGCCTCACCCTGACCACCAGCGCGCAGGGCGAGCTTGCCGCCACGCTCGAAGTCTTGGACGCCGGCGTGGAAGTGCGCCGCGTGAACACTGCCAACTGGATCGCGCTCAATGTTGAGGCGATTGTCGGCGTCGGGGATCAGATTCGCACCGACGACACGGGACGGGCGCGCATCACCTTCTTTGCCGATGGCACGGAAACCGAACTGCTGCCCAATACCGAATTTCAGATCAACGGGTTCAGCGGCACGGACAGCCAATTCAATATCAGCGTCGAGATCATCGTCGGTCAAACGATCCAGCGCCTCAACCGCTTGATCGACGCGCGCTCATCCTACGACATCACCACCCCGGGCATGGGTTTGGTCGCACGCGGGACGGTGTTTGCTATTCGCGTGGAAGACAGCGGACGCAGCGCGCTGCTGGTGCGCGAAGGCGCGGTCGCGGCTGCATCCGAC
>JBGSRB010000068.1:0-2149 GCA_041737735.1 Anaerolineae bacterium
CAGCCATCGAACCGCGCATGGCGAACGCCGACGGCTATGCGGCGCATCCGCGCGTGCGGGCGGCGGTGCTGTTCGCGCCATGGGGTGGCGATTTGTCTTTGGTCGGCGCACCCGGCATGAGTTTGTGGAACGACGACGCGCTCGGCGGCATCACTATTCCGACGTTGTGGATCGCGGGTTCGCATGATGACGTATCGGGTTATGCGGGCATTCGCCGTTTGTTCGTGAACGCGGTCAACTCGGATCGCCGCTTGCTGACCTATGCCAACGCCCTGCACAATGTTGGACCCAACCCGCCCGTGCCGGAAGCGCGCGCACTGGAACAATATCAGCGCTACGCCGAACCCGTGTGGGATGAAGCGACGATCAACAACATCAATCAGCACTTTGTCACGGCGTTTTTCGATCTGCATCTGCGCGCCGACGCCAGCATGACGCCCTATCTCAACCCCAGCGTGCAGGAAGCCAGCGCCGGCGTATACAGCGTGGATCAGGCGGGCGCGTTCACCGAGCAACACACCTATTGGGCGGGCTTTCCAGCGCGCACAGCGTTCGGCTTAACGCTCGAAGTTCTCAGCTTGCCATGACGCGACAGATCGGCACGCTGGCGGAAAAGTCGCTGCACGCGGCGCTCAAACTGGCATACGCGCTGCCCGGCGATCAACTGGAATATCCGCTGGCGGGCAGCGTGATCGACATCGTGCGCCGTGATCACGACGCTGCGCCCACCCTGTGCATCGAAATCCAGACGCGCAATTTAGGCGCGCTCAAACCCAAGCTGCGCGCGCTGTTAGATGATCACTCTGTGCGGGTGGTGCATCCGATTGCGCGCGAACGCACGATCACGCGCATCGACGCCGACGGCGTGATCGTCAGCAAGCGCAAGTCGCCGCGTCACGGCACGGTCTATCATGTTTTCCCCGAGTTGGTGGGCATCACACCGTATCTGCTGCATCCCCAGTTCACGCTCGAAATCGCGCTGATCCGCGAGGAACAGGTGTGGGTCGATGATGGACGCGGCAGTTGGCGGCGCAAACGCTGGAGCATCCACGACCGCAAGCTAATCGCGATTGACACGACGATCACACTTGCCACCTTCGCTGATTATGTGGCGCTGCTGCCGCCTGATCTGCCGCCTGCGTTTGACACACTCGAACTCGCACGCGCGATCAAAACGGCGCGCCCCTTGGCGCAGAAAATGGCGTATTGTCTGCGCGCAATCGGCGTGATCCAGATGATGGGCAAGCGCGGTAATGCTGTGATCTATGCGCGCTTAGATGCCCATGAAATTAGATAAGAATCTAAATAGGCAGTTGAGGGCTTGATGATTGCAAGCCCTCGATCGTGTGTCAATTCAACTGCACATTGATGAACGTGCTGCGATCTGGATAGATGTAGATCAATTGTTGGAAGCGCACGCGCCCACCTTCCCCCACCGTGACCGTGTACCAGTCCGCAGGCAGATCGCCGAGCGTAAAGTTTTCACCAAACACGGGGTCGGAATTGACCGTATCGCTGGCATAACTGAACGCATAGCGCGTGATCCGCTCTGAGCGCACGCTCAGCGTCACGTCATACAGGCGGTTGCCCGCTGCATCCGTCACATGACCGACCAGCGTCCCGAAGCGGTAAAACGGACGAATCCACAGCTCAGGGTTGCGCGTCGAACCGAAGTCATACGGGTTGCCCACGCGCACCTCAAAATGCAAATGCGGGCCCAGCGCGATACCCGAGGCGCCAATCGTGCCGATGTCAGCACCCGCCGCGACAGCTTGCCCCGCGCCCACACTAATGCGATCCATGTGACCATACAGCGTATATACGGGCTGCCCATCGGGTGCAGCCACGCTGTGCTGAATCACCACCAAGTTGCCGTAGTAATTGTTGGTGGGTCCAAATTGCGTGATCAGATCGTCACCCGCGTACAGCACGACGCCATCGCCCACAGCTTTGAGCGGTGTGCCGCGCGGATTGACGAACTCAACGCCGTGATGCACCTGCAAGCGTCCGCCGCTGGTGTTGCCATACGGATAGGTGCGATCCACCCAATTGGTGGCGGTATCGGCAACCGGACGCCGGAAATGGTAATGATCGGGAAGCTGCACCGCCGGATCAAGTGGCGGCGGTGTCCACGTTGCGCCGGGCGTGG
>JBGSRB010000075.1:0-11105 GCA_041737735.1 Anaerolineae bacterium
GGTGAAGCGGCGTCCGAGCGCGTTGACCAAACGCGTGTCGAAATCGTCTAAGCGCTGACGCTGCGCGCGGATCGCGCTGGTGGGCGCGGCGCGGCGTAAACGCGCATCCAATTGACGCAGCGTCGCCCGTCGATCTTCCAACGCATTGGCAAAGGCGCGCGCCAGATCGAGATCAGCCCGCCGCGCGGCGCTCCACCAATCCGCGAGATCAGGCGTAAGCTGTTCGGCGGCGGCGGAGGGTGTGGGCGCGCGCACATCGGCGGCGAAATCCGCGAGTGTGAAGTCGGTTTCATGCCCGACACCCGTGATCGTCGGGATACGACTCGCGGCAATCGCCCGCGCCACGATCTCGGCGTTGAACGCCCATAAATCCTCAATGCTGCCGCCCCCACGACAGATCAGGATCACATCAGCAGCGTTGCGCGCGTTCAGGCGCTCGACCGCGCGCGCGATCTGCGGCGGCGCGTCGATCCCCTGCACTGCCGTTGGCGAGAGGATCACTTCAGCCAGCGGAAAGCGCCGCCGCAGTACGTTCAGCACATCCTGAAACGCGGCGGCTTCCGGCGATGTGACCACGCCAATCCGATACGGAAATGCGGGCAGCGGGCGCTTACGTTCGTGATCGAACAAGCCTTCGTCGGCAAGCTGCTGCTTGAGCAGTTCAAACTCGCGGTAGAGATCGCCCACCCCCACCGGCACGATCCGCTCGACATAAAATTGATACGTGCCGCGATCCGCATACACGTCGATGCTGCCGCGCGCCACCACTTCATCGCCATCGCGCGGGAGGGCGCTGTGTCGCGTCACGCTCGACGCCCACATCACACACTTGAGAACGCTCTTGCCTTCCTTCAGGCTGAAATAGGCGTGTCCCGATCCGCCGTACACTTTCCACTCGCTGATCTCGCCGCGCACGCGCACATTTTGCAGCACGTCGTCGCTGGTCAGCAGCACTTTGATGCGCTGGTTGATCTGCGCGACGGATAAGGTGTCATCGTGCATGAGGCGTGTTTCCTTAAATCATGTGTGTTAATGGGTTTATTCTACCGAAAAAGGCGCGAACCTGCGCCAATCGTGTATCATGAAGACATTCACAGCCTTTTGATGGAGATTGATCCTATGTTGTTTCGCCGCTGCGCGCTGCTGGCGCTGTGTCTGCTGATCATAACCGCCTGCTCGATTGAGGTGCTGCCCGCCGCGCCGATCACGCCCGTGTTTCAAGACCCGCCGCCCGCCGCTGAAGGCGATCTGGCGCGCGTGACGCGCATCGTCGATGGCGACACGATCGAAGTCGAGATCGACGGTGTGGGCTATCGCGTGCGCTATGTCGGCATCAACACACCCGAACGCGACGAAACTTGTTACAGTGAAGCAACAGCGGCGAATCGCGCGTTGGTCAACGGGCAAACCGTGCGCTTGGTGCGCGACAGCAGCAACACCGATCAATATGGACGCCTGCTGCGCTATATCTACGTGGGGGATACGTTCGTCAATGCCGAACTCGTGCGGAACGGGTGGGCGGAAGCGGTCGAGTATCGCCCCGACACGCGCCATACCGCCTATTTCCGCGACTTGGAGCGCGAAGCGACCGCAGCGGGGCGCGGTTGTCACCCGACGGGCATTTTCGACGACGGGACGCTGACGCGGTAAGTGACAATTGACGAAAAGGCTTTATACTTTTCATAATTCTCACCGCCAAAAGGAAGCATATGACTGAGTTGGGGCTGCGCGCGACGCTCATTGCGGCGTTGATAGTTGGTTTAAGTTTTGTGTTTGTGCCGCAGGCTTACGGCGCAGTGATCACCGTGACCACCACCGTCGATGAAGACTTAAATCCCGGCGCGGGCTGTTCGCTGCGCGAAGCCGTGATCGCCGCCAATACCGACGCCGCCTATGGCGGTTGCGCGGCGGGCAGCGGCGCGGATACGATTCAGTTGAGCGATGGCACGTATACGCTGACACTCGGCAGCCAATTGACCGTCACCTCCCCCATCACGATTGCCAGCCTTTCCGGCAACCGCGACGCCGTGATCATTCAAGCCACGACCACCGCCAACAGCGTCAATTATCGGGTGATCGGCGTGGAGTCAACAGGTACGCTTACCTTAACTGCTGTGACGGTGCGGCATGGCGGGCAAAGCTTCTTTCCGCTGGATGGCGGCGGCGGGGTGCGTAATGAGGGTACACTCACCGTCAACAACAGCGTGATTACCGCCAACCGCGCGTCGGCAGGCGCAGGCATCTTCAGCAGCGGCACCCTAACCATCAACGCGGGGAACATCAACAACAATGTCGCTTGGCTGCAAGGCGGCGGGTTGCTGGTCAGCGGTAATACCACCATCACCAACGTTACCCGCATTGAATACAATACAGCGCTCACCGGCGGCGGCATTTACAAAGGTGGCGCTACCACCTCAATCGACCTCAGCGGCACTTTAGTGCGCTTTAACACGGGAACAGCGGGCGTGGGGGGCATTCACCATAATCTTGGCATACTCTCGGCTAATGTCCTGCTGCTTGAATTCAACACGGGCGGCGGCTATCTAAACGATGGATCGCCTTCAATCGGCGGCTTCGCCTCTTCGTGCATCGTCGGCAACGACGATACCGCGGTTATCGACACCAGCAGCGATAATATAACTGACGTTGCTTTCACGTGGTGGGGCAGCGCTGCGGGTCCCTACACCGGTGCTAACACATCAATCGGGGATTCGATCAGTGGATTCGTCAGCTCAAGTTTAAACCAAAATATGCCGATTGATCTGATGTGCGGCACTTGCACCAGCGTTTCGACCGTGACAGGTGGGCGCGACATACGCACTTGTTCACCAGGGACGGCGGATTAGCGTGCTGCAAGCCGTTACGCGCCTCGCAGGCGCGCTGCTGATCAGCTTCACATTGGCGTTAATCGGTGCGCGCGCGATTATGCCCGCCCTGCCTTACGGCGGCGAGTTGATCATCGTGTCGTACACGAGCAACGCGAGCCACCTTTATCTGCTCGATGCCGCGCGCGCCAAGTTCGTGCCGATCTACCGTGAGGAGCATTTGGGGCTGTCCAACCCGCGCTGGTCAGCGCAGGGCGCTCAACTCATGGTGGATGTGCGTGATTGGCGCGAACCATCGACGGACGCTAACTTCGCGCTGCTCGATCTGCATACGCAAACGCTCACGCGCGTCACACCCGTTGACGCCGAAGCCGCGCTGACCGTGTTCGATATTCCGCTGTTGGGCTTCGCCGTTTCCGACGGCATGATCTGGACGCGCGTCTTTGGTGGAGGCGGCGCGCGCCCGCTTGACGCTTTCACGGCTTGGGCTGATCGTGTGCGCGTGGCGCTGGTCGAAACCATCGACGCCGACAGCTTTCGCCTGATTGTCAGCGATGTGGATGTCAACGGCAGCAGCAGCGTCCAGCGCAGTTGGGTCTATCCGCGCACGTGGTCATCCGCGCCCGTGTTCGCGCCTGATGGTGAGCAGATGTTGGTCTGGCGGGCGAACGCGGAGCGTTCCGGTTATCAACTCTACGCCTACGATTTGATCAGCGGCGCGGAAACCGCCATGGGTGACACACCAATCTGGCTCAGCGGTGCGGTCGCGTGGTCGCCCGATGGCGTGCAGGTCGCGTATGTCAGCGTGCTTGACGACAGCGCGCGCACCCAGATCATTCGCGTCACCCGCGCCGATGGCACGGATGCCACGCGCGAGGTTTACCGCAGCACTGTGCCTGGGGGCATAACCCAAGTGGGGTGGTCACCCGACGGCGCGCGTTTAGCGTTTACGTTTAGCTCCGATCAAGGCGGTTGGTTGTGTGTGCTTATACTGGCAAATGAATCAGTGGTTTGTCCGCAACACGAGCGGATCACCTTCACCTTACAAAATTTCGCGTGGCGTCCGCGTTAATCAGCACGCGGGACGGAGACAGTCTCCGCCCCGCACACGCCGATGCTTACGCCACCACTTCGATGCGCGCCGCTTCGCGGTTGAGCATCACAACTTCGGGGATGGGGAAGCCATTAAAGGGTGCTGCGTATTCGTTGGTATAAGCGCCTGTGTCGAGAAACAGCAGGCGATCGCCGATATTGATCTGCGGCAGTTCGAGATCACGCGCGACCACATCGCAGCTATCGCACGACGGACCCGCCACCGTGTACACCACGCGCGGGCGCTCATCCGCATGATCGCTGACCAAGCGCACCACGGGCGGAAAACCTTCGTAGGTTTCCATCAAGCCGTTGAACACGCCCACATCAAGATACAGCCACGTGCGATCCGCACGCTGCGCCCGCCCGATCACGGTGGCAAGCAGCACACCCGCTTCGCCCACCATGCCGCGCCCCGGCTCTAACACGAGCAGGAAATCAGGCGCATCATATTCAGGGATAAAGCGCGCCACCGCATCCATGACCGCCGCGCCGATCTGCTCAATCGTCGGGATCGTGTCGGTGTGCGTGTGTCCAGCGGGATACCCGCCGCCAATGTCCAAAAAGTGAAAGCTGTGACCGTTCGCCGTCGCGCTGCGCCACAATTCGCCGCTTGCTTGAATGGCGTTAACCCAGTTGTTGACGTTCAAACACTGCGATCCCACATGGAACGACACGCCAATCGGGTCTAAGCCGTGGGTGCGCGCCAGATCGCATAATTGCAGGGCAGTTTCAGCGTCCACGCCGAACTTACCCGCCAACGGCAGCACGCTGCCGGTGTTATCAACTGACAACCGCACATACACCCGCATTCCGGACGCGCAGGCGGCAACCTTCTCGACTTCATCCACCGAATCGACCACCATCGCATAGACGCCGACCTGCGCCATCCGCCGAATGAACGCCGGATGCTTGATCGGGTTGCTGCAAATGATGCGTTCAGCGGGCGTTCCAGCGGCAAGCGCGCGATCGAGTTCCGCCATCGACGCGATCTCCATCCCGCTGCCCAGTGCAGCCAGTTGATCGAGAACAGCTTGGTTGGCGTTCGCTTTTACAGCGTAATCAATGTGCGCGCCGGGAAACGCGGCTTCAAAGCGGTGGTAATGGTCGCGGATGACCGCGAAGTCGAGGATGAGGCTAGGTGTTGTGGTGTAAGAATCATGTACAAGCGTGTCCAAACGGACGGTGTTCAACTCAGCTAATGTCCTTTCCGAACAGGGGGAATGGTTACCCGAATTCTGTCAATTAATGCGCCAAGAAGCATACACCCTTTTCGCACGTTTGTACAGAGGGAATTTCGGTTGTTAGACCAGTGTCGTCGGCAGTTCGACCGTGAACGCTGTGCCGCGTCCGACTTCGCTTTCGACGTTGATCACGCCTTGATGCTGTTCGACACATTCACGCACGATGCTCAAGCCCAAGCCCGTGCCGGGGATGGCTGCGACTTCGTTCGCGCGGAAGAACGCATCGAAGATGTATTCGAGTGTCTCCGCCGGAATGCCAATACCATGATCGACCACGCGCAGCACCACCCAGTCATCCCGCTGCCCCAGTTCCAGTTGCACCGGTTGATCGGCGGCTGAATATTTCAACCCATTTGACAGCAGATTGAGCAAGATGCGGCTGAGCAAAATTTCGTCGATATTGACGATCTCACTCGCAGGCATCGTGTTGATGAACTGCAAGCGCTCCGCTGCTTCGTAGACGCTGCCCACCTCATCAATGATCACTTGGCACAAGCCGGGCAAGTTGATCGGCGCGGGACGCAGCGCGCGCTGGCTCAAGTTGCCTTTGAGCATCAACACCACGTCATCCAGCAGTTCCAGCGCGAATTGCAGTTGCCGCTCGATCGTGTTCAGGCGTTCTTGGCGCTGCGCGTCGGTCAGGCGGTCGAAATAACGGCTGAGGATGTCTTTCGACGAGCCGATCACCGACAGCGGCGTGCGTAAATCGTGCGATAACGCCGACACCGCCCGCTGCACCAGCCCGTTGAACTCGCGTTCGTGCTGCAAGTTCGCTTTCAAGCGTTCGTGTTCCAAGCGCAGTTGCTCGGCTTGCACCTGATGCGTAATGTCAAACCCGACACACTGAATCTCATGCGCTTCGCCATCATCGCCCACCACCGCCACAAATTCCCACAGCGTATGCACGATGGTGCCATCACCCATCAGCTTACGCAGCGTGACTTGAACCGGGGCATACGGTTGTTGTAAACAGCGCTCGACCGCTTCCAGTGTTTTAGCGTGATCACCTTCGTAAATCGTCTCAAACGAATTTTTGCCGACGATCTGCTCGCGCTGCCAGTTGAAATGCTTCAAGCTCATCTCATTGACGTAGGTCACACGCGCTTCAAGATCGGTGCGCAGCATGAACGCCGTTTGCGAATCGACCAGCGAGCGCAGGCGCGCTTCGCTTTGGCGCAGCGCATCTTCGGCATGTTTGCGCGCGGTGATGTCTTGTCCGGCGCTGTAGAAGCGCACCACGCGCCCCGTTTCGGGATCAATGATCGGCACACGGGTGACGTGCAGCCACACATCATGCCCGTCGCGGTGACGCACGCGGAACTCGCTGCTGGTGGCTTCACCGTTGATGGTGCGGGCAATTTCGGCGGCTTGCTGCGCGGCATCATCGGGATGCGTGGCGACCTGTATGAACGGTGGATACCCCGTGATGCGCTCGAACGCGCCAACTACCCATTCGGTCGTGCGCGTGCCATCCGCATCAACGCGCGACGACACCGCGTAATTCGCCATGAGTTCGGTCAATACTCGGTAATGGGTTTCGCTTTGGCGCAGCGCTTCTTCGATCTGTTTGCGCGCGGTGATGTCTTGCGCGGCGCTGAAAAATTGGGTTACACGTCCGGTCTGGGGGTCAATAACGGGCAGTCGTTCAACATGCAACCAGATGGGGTGACCATCCGCATGACTCACGCGATACTCCGTGCTGGTGCGTTCGCCCGCCAAAGTGCGCGCCAAGTCGCGGTCGCGGATGGCGCGAGCGTCGTCGGTCAGCGCCCGATCGCGCGTGGGCTGCGGCAAAAAGCCCGTGATCGCTTCGAACACGCCCACATGCGACTCAATCGTCATCGCGCCGTCTTCCGCAACGTTGACCAGCGCCCCATAGCTCCCCATGATCTCGCTCATCAATTCGAAGTGGGCTTCGCGTTGACGCAGGGCTTCTTCCGCGTTCTTGCGCGCGGTGATGTCTTGTGCGGCGACGAAAAAGCCGATCACGCGCCCGTTGGTGTCATCCTTAATCGGGATGCGCTGCACATACAGCCACACCAGATGACCCGCCACATGCTGAATCTGATACTCGCTCGTAGTGCGCTCGCCTTTCAAAGTGCGCGCGATGCCTTCATTGCGGATCGCGTTGTCGGCGGGGCTTGCCGCGTCCACCGTCAGATCAGGCGAACGCCCGGTGATCGCCTCAAAATGCCCGATGCTCCATTCAATGTGCATTGTGCCATCGGCATCCACCAGCACCAATCCGGCGTAATTCGCCATCACTTCGCTTAATAATTGATAGCGCGTTTCGGTGGAATGCAGCTTAGCCAGCAGATTAGTGGCTTGCACCACGCTGGACGCTGGCGCTTGCTCGAGCAACCGCGCAACCAGTTCATCAACCGAACAACCTTCTTGTTCAGCGCGTCTTTGCAAGCGGCGACGATTTTGGTCACTTAACTCGAATGTGTTCATAGTCTTGGGCGCACAGTTCTGTTCTACATTCGCGTTAGTAAATTATAACCGCAAAACGCCCTATTTTTTGATGCAATTTACGCATAACTGGCATAGCTCGATTAATACAAGGCTTAAGCTTAATTGGCGCGCGCCTGAGGGCAAAGGCGGGCGGTGGATGATGCTGCACATAGACGTGCTGGTTGGTGGATAACGGGGCAAGCCCAAGGCGTTTCCGCCCCGCCTGCCCCTCTAATCTAGAGCTGAGTCGTTACTTGTTAGGAACTGGCTGCACCGGAAGACGCAGATAATCCACCTGAATGACCAAACTACCTAAGCGCAGTTCATCACCCGCGCGCAGCACCCGCTCCTGAGAGGGAACTAAACGCTGCCCGTTGAGGAAAGTACCATTATTGCTGCGCTCATCCCGCACATACAGCCTGCCATTCACCTTCCGCATGATGACCGCGTGCTTGCGCGAAACGCCTTTGTTCGCGCCATCATACGGCGTGAGATCGACGCGCGGCAGCGTGTTCGTGTCGGGGTCTTTACGTCCTAAGGTGACTTCGCTTGCGTCTTCGGCATCAAAATCGAAGTGAACCCGAAACTCAGGCAGCCGCAGCCGCAGCCGCATATTGCTATCTAGACTAGCTGTGCCAATGGGGTGAAAGGTCAGATCGTCTTCGTCCCGATCGATTACGTTCGTGTTGCCAACAGCCGCTTGGGTTTTGGGCAGCACAGTGCCACAATGGGGACAATACGCCTCACGCGCGGAGATTTCGCGCCGACAATCAGGGTTTGGACAAGTCATCATGAGATTAGAACCGTGTTATAAATTTACACATCTTCATTCTACACCAATTGTATAGGTGAATCAGTTTATTGCTTGTTTATTTTCGAGAAATTCCGAAGTTTTTCGGACACCTTTGATAATTCCTTGATGTCCCTTTCACAAACACCCATTGGCGGCGATTACCCTGCGCGTCCGCGTGATCCCGTTTCATTTACAGGGCAAGTGCGCTATCATCATTAACGGTATGTTATACCTGTTCACTTTGTGTCCATTTGGAGGACGAAAATGCAGTTTGTTCGCAAAGGATTGTTGGTCATTCTGGTGCTGATGCTCGTTGCAGTGGTGCCATTAGCTTCAGCCCAAACTGAGATCGAGCGCGTCTGCTTGGTCACCGATGTGGGTCGCGTCAACGACGGCACGTTCAACCAGTTCGCCTATGAAGGCATGATCGCCGCCGCGGAAGATTACGGCTTGGAGACCACCTTCATCGAAACGGTCGCCCAGACCGATTACAACGCCAACATCGGCACGTGTGTTGACGACGAATTTGATGTCATCGTGACGGTCGGTTTCCTGATCGAAGACGCAACCTATGCCGCCGCTGTGGAAAACCCGGAAATCTCCTTCATCGGCATTGACCAATTCTTCGGTGAAACCGATGAGCAGCCCGCGCTGCCTAACTTGGTCGGCATTCAATTCCGTGAAGATCAAGCAGGCTTCTTGGTCGGCGCGATGGCTGCGCTCATGACCGAAAGCGACATCATCGGCGGCGTGTATGGCATCGACATTCCCCCGGTTGTGAAGTTCCGCAATGGCTACGAGCAAGGCGCGCTCTACATCAACCCCGACATCACCGTGTTGGGCGTGTACATTGATAACTTCGTCGCCCCGGATCGCGGCGCGGCGGCGGCTGAACAAGTCATCGGTGAAGGCGCGGACGTGATCTTCGGCGCGGGTGGTCCCACCGGTTCGGGCGCGATCACGCGCGCGGCAGCCGATGGCGTGTTCGTGATTGGCGTTGATCAGGACGAATACTTCACCTCGTTCGGCGGCGGCACCACGCCCGGCGCGGAATTCATCATCAGCAGCGCGCAGAAGCGCGTCGATAACGGCGTGTATGACATGATCGCCGCGCTGATCGAAGGCGATGGTTTCCCCGAAGGCAGCCTGTACATTCTCGAAGTGGCGAACGATGGCATCGACTTTGCGCCCGCGCATGATGCCGACGTGCCGCAAGAAGTGACCGACGCCATCATTGAAATCCGTGAGCTTCTGGCGTCGGGTGAACTCGAAACCGGCGTTGACCCGGCAACGGGCGAACTGCTCGAAATGGAAGCGATGGGCTAGCCCATCCGTTGTAACACCCGGCACGTCAGGGCAGACCACATGTGTCTGCCCAACAAAAAAACAGCAGGCGATCCAATGTGGATCGCCTGCTGTTTTTATTGAGCCTGAAGTGCCAACACCCTCACGCCCCGGATGGCGCATCCTGATCGTTGGCTGTAGGGGCGGAAGCATCCGTTTGCAGTGATGCGCGCAGTTGATCTTTGAGCGCGTCAATATCATCAAAGGTTCCCGCCGTGTGATCCACAATGCCCGTCGCCAGCGTCAGATAATCGCTTTGGGTGTCACGTTCCTGCGGGCGGTAGAAGTGCGTCAGCGATTGCTTGATGCGTGTTTCCACGCGCTCACGAATGTTGGCGACGCGCTCCGGCGTGGTCACGATCACGACTTCTTCCGCGTCGAAATGCGCGATCAAGTCGTCCTCAGCGCCAAACTCGCGCAAAGCGTTACGCACCATCAGCGTCACCGCGCGCAGCATCTCATCCGCCGCGACGAACCCGTACACCTCACGCAGATGATCCAGCCCGCGAATCGACACCAGCAGCAGCGCCCATGCCTGATCGCTGTACAGCAGCATATTCAGGCGTTCATCCAAAACCGGCACTTCCGGCAGTTCGGTCACCGGATTGAGCGTGGTTTGCTGCTGTGCGCGGTTGATCGCATTCCGCACGCGCAAGCGCAGTTCTTGAATATCGAACGGCTTGGTGATGTAATCGACCACGCCCAGTTCCAACCCTTGCAGGCGATCCACGCGGTCGCGTTTCTCCGTCAGAAAGATGATCGGCGTGTCGGCGGTGCGGCGTTGGCTGCGTAATTGGCGGCACACCTCATAGCCGTTGATGTCGGGCAGGCGGATGTCCAGCATGATCAAACTCAGGGGTTCTTCCCGGCTGATTTGCAGCGCGTCGCGCCCCCATGCCGCTGTGCGCACTTCGTAATTCTGCACGCGGAAATACGCATCCAGCATATCCGACAGGTCGAGATCATCTTCGACGATCAAAATACGCGCCTTATCCGTCATCGTCGCTCATCCTTCACTTGGTGATCACGAATACGCACGCGCCCTCACCACTGACGGCGGCGCAGCGCGTTTCTCGAACAGTGTAATCGCGCCCATTAGAGGCAAGGCGCAAACATTCTTGCAGCAAGCCGACCAACGGGTGACAGACGGGTTTATCTGACGCCACGCCGACGGCGAAGGGACTAGTTTCGACGATCAAACGGAAGGCTGCATCGGTTTCATCTAAGCGTGTGGGTTGATCGCTGAAGTTGTTAAACACATTGACCAGCGCCGCCAGCGCCAACGCACACCGTTGATCGACCGGCAGCGCGCGAAAAGCCGCGTCATAAATGCCCGCGAACGCGCCGAAATGC
>JBGSRB010000135.1:0-3782 GCA_041737735.1 Anaerolineae bacterium
GCACCTTGATCGCCAGCCCCGGCTCAATATCGGGCAGGTAGATCAGGCTTGGCACGCGCAGCACCCACGCCGCCAGCGCCGCCGGTAAACTGACCCATCCGCCCGTGAGCAGCAGCGCACGCGGACGCTTGCGGATCATGAGGGCGAAGGCTTGCAGCGTGCCGAGCGCGGTCTTGAACAGGCTGACGACCACCTGACGCGCGCCCACGCCATGCAGCGGACCCGCGTAAAGCTGCGCGTAGTGGGCAAAATCGATGCCCGATTCGTCGATCAGTGGGCGCTCGAAACCGTCCACACTGCCGACGAACAGCAATTCCGGCACTGCGGTCTGCGCTTCAGCGTCCGCCGATTGAGCGACGAGCGCTTCGGCTGCTGCCAGCGCCGGGTACACGTGACCACCGGTTCCCCCAGCCGCGATCATCAGGCGCACTTTGGCTGCTTCTCCCTTCCGGCGAAGTTTCTTGCGCGGTCACCCGGGCGATGCTGAACAGTAAGCCTGCGCCCACCATCACCGTGACCAACGACGAACCACCATAACTAATGAACGGCAGCGCCACACCGGTTGACGGTAAGATGTTGACCATCACGGCGATGTTCATCAAAGCTTTCGTAATTATCCATAACGTGACGCCGCTTGCCAATAATGCGCCAAACGGATCGCGCGCGCGGCGGGCGATGGTCAGCCCGCGCATTGCCAGCAGCACATACAGCCCGATCACGAACATCGCGCCCAACGCGCCCAGTTCTTCCCCGATCACGGCGAAGATGCTGTCGGTATGCGGTGTGGGCAGCGCGCCGAATTTTTGCAGGCTTTGACCGAGTCCTAAGCCCGTCCAGCCGCCGTTGTAGAAGGCGACGAACGCCTGCTGCGCGTGATAATTCGTCTGCGTCAGGTCGCTCAAACCCGCGATGTAGGTCGCCAAGCGTGTTTCCGTGTAGGCGAACTGCTGCCCGATCACGATGCCCATCGACGCCAACAAGCCCAAAACCGCGCCCAGATGGAGCAGATTTGCGCCCGCCAGAAAGAACATCAAGCCGGCGGTGATGAAGATGGTCGCCGCCGTGCTGAGGTCGGGTTGCAGCATGACCAGCACACCGACGCCACCCACGATGATCGCAAACGGGATCAAGCCGTTAAGGATGCTGCCGACTTTGGTATTTTTCGAGCCAAGCCACGCCGCCATGTAGATCACGATGATCAATTCCGCCAATTCGCCGGGCTGATACGAACCGCCCAGAAAAGCGCGGCGCGCGCCAAACGTGACATCGCTAAACACCAGCACGGCGATCAAGCTGCCCACCGCGATCAGCAGCAGCAGCACAGCGAAGCGCTTGACCACGCGATAGTTGATCAGCGCGGTCAGCACGAAAAATACACCGCCGATCAGCAGGTTGCGCGCGTGGATGCCCAGAAAATAGGTGTCGCTGCCAAACGAAACGTAGCCCCAATTGAACGTAGTGCTGTAGATCATCAAGCTGCCGATGGCGATCAGCAGTGTCAGCACCACCAGCAGCGGAATATCCAAGCCGCTTAACCACGTTGAACGGGCGCGCGTGGGCGCGTTGCGTGGTGGGGCGCTGGCGCGCTGCTGCTTGATGATCGGTGGCGCTTCAGCGTCGGTGAATTGGGGCAGCGAACCTTCTTCAGCCATGACGTTGTGTGTCCCTCATCTTGTGCGTGCTTCAAGCATACTGTGCTTGGCGTGCTTCTGGCAAGGCGGCGTCATCTGCAACCCGTTAACCCGCGTCGTGTTCCTGCCAGCGGACGCGCAGCAAGCGATATTTCACCAATTCATACCACGCCATCAACAGCGCCAAGCGCAGACCATGTAAGCCGTCGATGAATCCGCGCAGGGTGACGAAACGCCACCAGAATTGACGCAGTGGCTGCAAGATGTAATTCTGCGGCTTGGGGCGCACACCCGCCTCGAACAGCACGCGCGCATCATATGCGGTATAGCGCCGCTGCTTGGCGTGAAACTGGCTGATGGCGTTGTAATTGTGATGCACCAGCGCGGCTTTGATCGTCCCGACGCGCCCCGTGCAGATCACGACTTCATGCACGCGCTTATCGAGATCGTAGTGCGCTGCGCCGACCCGCAGCAGCCGCGTTTGATAATCGGGATACCAGCCGCCGCCGCGCGTCAGCTTGCCGAAGATGAAGTTATCGCGCGGGATGCGAAACGCAGCATATTCCGCGGGAAAACTCAGCTTCTCGCGGATTTCGCGCGCCAATACCGCTGGCACGCGCTCATCGGCATCGATGAACAGCACCCACTCGGTGCGCCCCGCGCCCATGTTGGCGACGGCATCCAGCGCGGCGGTGCGTTGGCGCGCGAAATCTTCAAACGGATGCACGATCACCAGCGCGCCCGCTTCGGCGGCGCGTTCGCGCGTGTCGTCGCGGCTGTCGGAGTCGAACACGATCACTTGATCGGCAAAGCGCAATGTGGCGATGCAGTCCGCGACGTGCTTGCTTTCGTTATGTGTGAGGATGATCGCGGTCAGTTTCATGCTGCACCCGTGTGATCGCGCGCTAAACGGCGAATGGTTAAGTAAACGTCACGCAGCGCGGGATCGTGAGCGCGTGCCGCTAAGCGCGTCATGCCCAACGTGATGATCCAGCGCAGTGCGCGCTGTTTCCATGCCGGATGCAGGCGCGCGAACAAGCGTAAGCGGCTTTGCCATAAATAGAGTGTGGCTTGCGCGCGCACTTGTGCCGAGCTTTGCCCGCCTAAGTGGATCACCGGCGCGGCGGGAACGCACGCAACGCGCCAACCCGCTTGACGGATGCGCCATGCCCAATCGATTTCTTCGCAGTACATGAAAAACGCCTCATCGAAGCCGCCTGTTTGCGCCACGACTTCATAACGCAGCAGCATGGTTGCGCCCAACACAAAATCGACCGCAAACGGATCGCCCGCAGCATACAACGCGCGCGGATAGCGTCCGTTGAAACGGCTTTCGATCAAGCGTCCCGGCACGGGGAAGAACTCGATCCATGTTTGGCGCAGCCCCGGAAAGGCAAACGCGCTGTGCTGAAATGATCCATCGCCATAATGCAAGCCCGCACCGACTAAGCCCAACGACGGATCACGCATGAGTGCGTCAAACAGCGCGCGCGTCGCGCCCGCCTGCGTGATCGTGTCGGGGTTGAGCAGATAGACCGCGCGCGGCGGATCGGCTGCCAGCAGGTTGATCGCCGCGTTATTGCCGCGCACAAAGCCCAGATTTTCCGCGCTGGCGATCACATGCGCCGCCGGAAACGCCGCGCGCACGGCGTCCACCGTGCCATCGGACGAGTTGTTATCGACCACATAGACGGTGGCGCTCAACCCGCTGCTGTCGAGATCAGCGTACAGGCTTCGCAGCGCGTCGAGCGCCAGATCGCGCACATTCCATGTGACGATGATCACCGCGAGATCGTGCATACGCTGTCCGTTAATTCCCCAACGCCGCGAGACTCACGCCCGCGCCCGTGATAAAGGCGCGCAACCGCGTGAACTCGCCATCGGTGGCGCTGACCAATCCGCTGTGCGGCATGAGCGTGTTGAGGTTGTCGTCCTCGGCTTCGCTCAAGTCGACGAGCGCGGCGACAATGGCGTCACGCTGGGTCTCGGTCACGCGCGGCGGAAAGGTCAGCACGGCAAATGGGATCGGAGCGGATTCCGCCAGCAGCAGCACATCGCTGCGCGCGCTGCCGACCGCGAACGTGGCGTAATCCGACCCGCTGATGCCCGCCGCGTCGCATGTGCCTTCGACGACATCATCGAACAGATCAT
>JBGSRB010000162.1:0-1903 GCA_041737735.1 Anaerolineae bacterium
GCGGCGTTCTTCGCGCTGGTGCTGCGCTGGTTGCCGCCTTCAGTGACGCTTATGGGGTTGTGCTTGTTCGCGTCGGTATGGGCGCGGCGCACAGCGTATGGTGTGTTGCTGGCTCTGGTGGTGCCATCGGGATTGGCAATCGTGCGCGATTCCATTCTGCCGCGCGTGCCGCAGTTGTGGATCGCGCTTTTCTACGTGAACGATGGCACGCTGACCGACACGCAATATGCCATCAACCGTTTGTTTTTGCTGGCGCTGGGCGGCGTACTGATCGCTCTGGTGATCGCGCGGATGAACGATGAAGAAACCATTCTGGGCTTGAATGAACGGAGACAGACCTGAATGCACACACAACTTTTGGGCATGGCGCGCTATGAAGTGATCATGGCATGGCGGCGGCGCGTCCTGCCTGTGCTGCTGGTGTTGCTGGTGTTCGCGGTCGCGGGCATTGGGCTGCTGGTGCGTGATGTGAACACAACCTCAACATTGGACGCTGCTAATCAACCGCCGCCCGATCAACTGCCGGCATGGGCGGTCGGCGTTGATCTGACAGTGGCAGCGGCAACCTTTAATCTGCACACCACCATAATCGCGCTCATGACGGTCGTCAGTGTGGCGGGCGCGCTGCTGCTGGCGGAAACCATCCCGCTGGATCGCCAGTTGCGCGTGCGCGAGTTGATCGACGCGCTGCCGCTGGCGCGGGTGATCTATCTGGGTGGCAAACTGGCAGGCGTGATCAGCGGGGTGCTGCTGCTCAGCCTGATTACGCTGGTGGTCAGTGCTGTGCTGCTGCGCTTCCTGATCGGCGCGTATGATGTGGCGGTGTTCCTGCTGCTGTGGTTGGTCGCGCTGCTGCCCACCTTCATGATGGCGACAGCGTTGGGTGTGCTGATTGGGGGCGTGGCTGGCACACGACGGATGGCGGTGATGTTGGCGCTGTTGGCGCTGCCCTTGATCATGGGGCTGACCGCGCAGGGGATCATCGGTTTAAGCGCCGTGATCGAAGTAGTGCATCCGATTTATGCGCTGGTGCTGCTGCGCGATCCGGCGTATGTGTCGGTTGAAGCAACTGTGCGTGTGGTCGCATCAACGTTGATCAGCTTCGGGCTGATCGTCGCGCTGGCATTCAGCGCCTTGTGGGCATGGAATCGCGTTCGGGCATAAGGGGAGCAGACACATGATCAGCATTGAGAACCTGAGCAAACATTATCGCGGCAAGGTGCGTGCGCTTGATGGCATCACGCTGGAGATCGGCGCAGGCATGTTCGGATTAGTGGGACCAAACGGCGCGGGCAAAACCACGCTCATGCGCGTGATCGCCGGCTTGCTGCGCGCGACGGGTGGGCGCGTCAGCGTCTACGGACACGACATGGCGCGTTACAGCGGGCGGCGCGCCGCGAAAAGCATACTCGGCTATCTGCCGCAGGATTTTGGCGTATATCCCAACTTGAACGCGCGCGAATTTCTCGATTATATGGCGATCCTCAAAGGGATCAATCTGCGCGCCGAACGCGACCGCCAGATCGAGCGGATTCTCGAACAAGTCCGTTTGACCGACGCTGCCAACCGCCCGCTGAAAACCTACAGCGGCGGCATGAAGCGGCGCATCGGCATCGCACAGGCGTTGTTGGGCGACCCGAAGGTGATCATCGTGGATGAACCCACCGCCGGACTCGACCCCGAAGAACGCATCCGCTTTCGCAACCTGCTCAGCGATATGGCGCACGCGCGCACGATCATTCTTTCAACGCATATCGTCGAGGACATCAGCCAAAGCTGTAATGATCTGGCGGTGCTGCGCGCAGGGCGCGTCTTGTATCGCGGCAGCCCGGTGGATTTAATCGCGCAGGCACGCGGGCAGGTGTGGCTGGTCACAGGGGAACGCCCGACGGATGATCGCATG
>JBGSRB010000192.1:0-7788 GCA_041737735.1 Anaerolineae bacterium
GCCCATGTCGCCACCCTGCTTGACCGCGAACTCAATGTGCTGGAACTCAAAGACGAGATCACCAGCCAGATTCACCAAGAGATGGATCGCTCGCAGCGCGAAATGTATCTGCGCGAACAAATGCGCGTCATTCAACTTGAACTCGGTGAAGATGATCCGTTTCAGGCGGAAATCAACGAAGTGCGCGATCAGATAATCGCCGCCAATCTGCCGCCCGAAGTGCATGAAAAAGCGCTCAAAGAGTGGCAGCGCCTCGCCATCATGCCGCCGAGCGCGCCCGAAGTCGGTATGGTGCGCACGTACATCGACTGGCTGACCACGATCCCGTGGGGCGCGCAAAGCGAAGACCTGCTCGATGTCAAGCGCGCGCAGAAAATCCTCGATGAGCAGCATTACGGCTTGCCCAAAATCAAGGATCGCATTCTCGAATACATCGCCGTGCGCAAACTCGCCGCTGAAAAAATGACCAGCCCGATCCTCTGCTTCGTGGGTCCCCCCGGTGTCGGCAAAACCTCGCTCGGCAAAAGTATCGCCGAAGCACTCGGACGCACGTTCGTCCGCGTGAGTTTGGGCGGCGTGCGCGACGAAGCCGAAATTCGCGGACACCGCCGCACCTACATCGGCGCGCTGCCGGGGCGCATCATCCAAACCATGAAGCGCGCTGGCACGATCAATCCCGTGTTCATGCTCGATGAGATCGACAAGCTCGGCATGGATTTTCGCGGCGATCCATCATCGGCGCTGCTCGAAATTCTCGATCCTGAGCAGAACTTCGCCTTTTCGGATCATTATCTCGACGCACCCTACGATCTCTCGAAGGTGCTGTTCATCACCACCGCCAACGATCTCGACACCCTGCCCGCCGCCCTGCTCGATCGGCTAGAAGTGATCGAGTTCAGCGGCTACACGGAAGAAGAAAAAGCCGCCATCGCGCGCCAGTTCTTGATCCCCAAGCAACTTGAAGCGCACGGCTTGGTGGATCGCAAGCTGCACTTTGAGGCAAACGCGCTCAATCTGCTCATCCGTGAATACACCTATGAGGCGGGGGTGCGCAATCTCAACCGCGAGATCGCCAACATCTGCCGCAAAGTGGCACGCTTCATCGCGGAAGACAAGCGCTATCCCACCGCGATCACCACGACGCACGTCGGCAAGTTATTGGGCCCTGCGCCCTTCGATGATCTGCGCGCCAACGACCAGGACGAGATCGGCGTGGCGACCGGCTTGGCATGGACATCCGTCGGCGGCGATGTGCTGACCATCGAAGTCAGCATCGTGCCGGGCAAAGGCAGCTTGACGCTCACAGGTTCATTGGGCGATGTTATGCAGGAATCCGCGCAAGCCGCGCTCAGCTACATGCGCGCCCGCGCCGATGATTTTGGCGTTCCCGCCGACGACTTCGAGAATCTCGATATTCACGTGCATCTGCCCGAAGGCGCAGTCCCGAAAGAGGGTCCCTCAGCGGGCATCACGCTGGCGACCGCGATCATTTCTGCGTTCACCGAACGCAAAATCCGCAGCGACTTCGCCATGACCGGTGAAGTCACGCTGCGCGGCAAAATTCTGCCTGTCGGCGGCATCAAAGAGAAAGTGCTGGCGGCGCGGCGCGCGCGCATTCACAAGGTGATCATGCCCAAGCAGAACGAGCGCGATTTACAGGATGTGCCGAAAGCCGCCCGTCAAGACATGGAAATTTTCTTCGTCGAAAACATGCAGCAGGTCATCGACCATGTTCTCACCGATCCGCCGCCCGCAGGCGCAAGTCGCTTAGAACGTCTGCGCCGCGAACGCGATAAAGACGACGACGACGAAGCCGACGATCGCGCCGATCACGGCGACGACAACGCCTAAATCAACACATTACCATTGCACAGAGGCGGAGCTAAGTCTCCACCTTTCCGCCTACCCTCACGACTCGACTGTTTCGCCCGCCAGCAGCGGCGTAATATCATGCGCCCAATGCCCGATCTGCTCATAATTGCGGTAATCACCATTCGGCAGCTTGACCATGTTCGCCAGCATCCGCGCCACGAACGGCGCGCCTTCGCGCTCAAATGCCCCGGCGAACATACCCATACTCACGGGCTGCACATCGGGGATCGCCTTCAGCACCGGATCAAGATACCCGCGCACCGTCGCGCGATTTTCCGGCGTGTCCTCTTGCAGCGTCATGCACACCAGAAAATACGCGACTGGCTTCTGTGCCAGCGCTTCATGATGCTCTTTGACGAACTTCACCGCTTCCGGCAGCCATTGACCCACCCGAATCGCGCTGCCGATCACCACCGCGTCATAATTCGTCACGCTCGACACGTCATTGATCGGTTTGGTCGTCACCGTGAATCCGTTATTGGTCAAAATCAGCGCGATGTCATCCGCCACATCCACGGTTGACCCTAATCGCGTCGCATACGTCACCAGCACGCGCTTACTCATAGCTGCTTTCCCCTCTGAAAATTTCTGTTACGTTTATGCTTACGTCCTATCTCAAGCGTAGAGGATTTTCAGCAGCGGGGCTAGTGCAAACCGTCACGACCAGCGGGTGATCAACCGCCCAAAACGGGGTTATTTTGCCGTAGAGGTGTCGGGGCAACGCAATGCGTCGCCCCGACTGATACGAGGAAATGCGATTTTTCTAACCCGACGCTTCCGCCGTCTTATGCTCCGCGATCACCTGCTGCGCCACATGCTGCGGCACAACGTCGTAATGATTAAAGCGCATCGTGTAAATGCCGCGCCCCCCTGTGATCGAGCGCAGTTCGTTGCCGTAACGCATGATCTCCGCCAGCGGCACTTGCGCCGTCACCACGCTGCGGACGCCTTCCGTATCCATCCCTTGCACGCGCGCACGCTTGGTGTTCAGGTCGCCCAGAATATCGCCCATCATCGACTCCGGCACGGTGATCTCAACGTGCATGATCGGTTCGAGCAGCACGGGCGATCCTGCCATAAACGCCTCTTTGAACGCTTCGCGTCCTGCGACCTGAAACGCGATGTCTTTCGAGTCAACCGGATGCTCTTTGCCATCGTAAACGACCGCGCGCACATCCACCACCGGAAAACCCGCCAGCACGCCGCCCTCTAACACCGAGTTGATGCCCTTTTCAATCGACGGGAAGAATGAGCCAGAAATCGCCCCGCCCACCACTTCCGACTTGAACTCATAGCCATTGCCCGCGTTCGGTTCAACGCGCAGCGCTACTTCCGCGAACTGCCCCGCGCCGCCCGTCTGCTTCTTGTGCCGATAGATCGCGCTGCCCGCGCTTTGCACCGTCTCACGGTAAGGCACACGCGGCGCTACGGTGTCGATGCCGACGCCCAATTTTTCCGCGCGCGCCAGCGTCACCGCGATGTGCATCTCGCCGACGCCTTCCAACACCGTCTGCTTGATGTTCGGGTCTTGTCGCCAGCGCAAAGTCGGATCAGCGTCGCACATATTCGTCAGAATTTGCCCCATCTTCGCGCTGTCTTGCTGCGTGCGCGGGATCAACGCCACCTGATACAGCGGTTCGGGAAAGTCAGGGCGCACAATCTGGAACGGATTATCGCGCGTGCCAAACGTATCACCCGTTCGGGTGGTGTTCAGCTTAGCGACGACGCCAATATCGCCCGCGTGCAGCCGTTCAACGGCGACCTGTTCCTTGCCCCGCATCAACATCAACGAATTGAAGCGTTCGTCCACGCCTTGCGTCGTGTTGAACGCCCGCGTGTCATGGCTCACCGTCCCGCTGAACAAACGGAAGTAATTCAGCGTGCCAACAAAGCGATCGTTACTGGTCTTGAACACATACGCCGCCAACGCATCATCATCGCTTTGCGGCGCAAGTTTGAAATCGCGCTCGCCATCCGCATTGGTGAATTGAAATCGTCGCGTCGATGGCGGACCCACATACGCGATCATTGCTTCCAACAGCGGAATCGTGCCGATATTTTTCGTGCCGCTGGTCACAAACACGGGAACCGTCTTGAGATAAGCGTCTTTCGCCGCTTTCCGCATCCCGTCGCGGATTTCGTCCGAAGTCAAGTCGCCATCCGCGAAATACTTCTCGATCAGCTTATCGTCGGCTTCCGCAGCGGCTTCGACCAGCACCGTGCGCGCGGCGGCGGCGGTGTCGCTCAGTTCGTCCGGCAGATCGCTGCGATCAGCGCCCGCTTCGTAATACGCCTTCATCGTCAGCAAATTGATCACGCCGCGAAAATCCGCCTGCGCCCCAATCGGAATCATCACCGGAACAAACTTGTAATCGGGGAAATTCTGGCGCAGGTCGTCCAGCGTTTGCTCAAAATTCGCGTTCTCCCGATCCATCTTGTTGATCGTCACGATGATCGGCTGCTGATACACTTCCGCATAGCGCCACGCGATCTCGGTTCCCACTTCCACCCCGCTGACGGCATCGACCACCACCAGCACCGAATCCGCCACGCGGATCGCGTTCTTCACTTCGCCCTGAAAGTCGGTATACCCCGGCGCATCCAGAATATTGATCTTATGCTCATTAAATTCCACTGGCACCAGCGAAGTCGAGATCGACATGCCGCGTTCGCGCTCGTCCTCTTCCCAGTCCGATATGGTGTTCTTTTCTTCGATGCGTCCCAACCGCGTGATCGCCCCGGAATTAAATAATAACGCCTCCACGAGCGAAGTCTTGCCCGACCCCTGATGCCCGACGAAGGCGACGTTTCTCAGCTTCTCTGTGGTATAGGCTTTCATAATTGGGTTTCTCCCGAAATAAATACCATTTTTCGCCCACCAACGGCGGGCGCACGTGGATGTCTTACAGCAAATTTTAAGGCGGTGCTAAGAACTTGTCAAAATAAGATCACATATCAGCGCCTAAGTCCTGCTTTTGTGCAGATGCACACAGGGTCATGCGTCACCTCTTAGACATTTGGCACGATCAATTGCTTGACAAAGCATTAGCGTGACCTTATAATTCCCGCCGACTTTTCAAACTGGGGGCGCGCGTTTTCTCGCCTTAACGCGCACACGCAAGCGCTGGCTTTGCCGCATCATTCGATAACGCGCACACATTCAACACTCACTGATTTTCCACCCCATGTGAGTGTCTTGAATCGTGTCATCTTGCTGTGATTAGGCTGACCCAAACGCGCCGCTCACCCGCCCGATCAGTCTCAAGCCATCGTCCGTCACTAGTGCAAGACCCGCAAGGGGGGAATTCGTCATCATGCAAGACCTTATGCTCACCGGAAACGATTTTGATTTCGCCGCGCTTCTCGAAGCATCATTCGCTGAAGAAGCGCCTGAACGCGGCGATATCGTGTCCGGCAATATTGTTCATATCGACAGTCAAGGGTTGATCGTCAGCATCGACGGCATGAAGCGCGATGGCATCGTCCAGCGCAAAGACCTCGAACGCATGAACATCGACCCCGACGCTTACGACATCGGCGCTGAACTCGACGTGATGATCCTGCGCATGGAAGATGAAGATGGCAATCTCATCCTGTCCGTGTCGCAAGCGCAGCAAACCGAAGACTGGAAGCGTGCCGAGCAGCTCATGACCGACGAAGAAGTCTGGGAAGGCGTCGTCAGCGATGCCAATCGCGGCGGCTTGATCGTCCCCTTCGGCAACCTGCGCGGTTTCGTCCCTGCCAGCCACGTCATCGATCTGCCGCGCGGCTTGAACGAAGACGAGCGCAAACTGCGGATGCAGCGCCTCGTCGGGCAAAACATTCCCGTGAAGGTCATCGAAGTCAACCGCAAACGCCGCCGGCTGGTCTTTAGTCAGCGCGACGCGCAGCGCGGTAACCGCGACGCCCGCAAGGAAGTCCTGCTCGATCAACTGCATGAAGGCGAAGTCCGTAAGGGCGTCGTCAGCGGCTTGCGTGACTTTGGCGCGTTCGTTGATCTCGGCGGCGCTGACGGTCTGATCCACATTTCGGAACTCGCGTGGCATCGCGTCAATCATCCGAGCGAAATCCTCAACGTGGGCGATGAAGTCGAGGTGTACATCCTGCGCCTCGATGCTGAAGGCAAACGCATCGGCTTGAGCCTCAAGCGCCTTCAGGAAAATCCTTGGGCGATGGTTGAAGACCTCTACCACGTGGGACAACTCGTGCAAGGCACAGTCTCGCGCGTCGCGCAATTCGGCGCGTTCGTCAGCCTCGATCCCGGCATCGAAGCCCTGCTCCACACCAGCCAGATCAGCGACCCGCCCCCGGTCGATCCGTCATTGGTCGTGCATGAAGGGCAAAAGCTGACCATGCGTGTGATCAGCATCGAAGCCGAAAAGCAGCGTCTCGGCTTAAGCCTGAAAGATGTCGAGCAGCCCGAACCCGAATACTCAGCGCCTCCGGCTGCATCCGAAGACGGCGAGTTTGAACTCGAAGCGCCTGCCGATGAAGCAGCAGCCGAAGCCCCCGCCGACGTGACGTATGAACGCATCACTGAAACTGACGCCTCAGCGTCAGCCGAAGCCGTCGCTGAAGCGGAAGTCGAAGCTGACGCTTTAGCGCCAGACCAAGCCGACGCTGGAAATTCGACCGAAACACCAGTAGAATATGTTGAAGAAGTGCGGGCGGAATAACACCCCCACATTCAACAGCCGCACAACATCGACAAACAGCAGCGCAGGGCAGGGGGCGCATGAAATGCGCGTCCCCTATCCTGTCTTTGTCGGTCAGGCGCGGAACAGTAAATTTCGAGGAAAGGAGGTTGAACCGCGAACTTATGGCACATGTCACGTTAAAACCCAATGAATCTCAGGAGTCGCTTCTGCGCCGCTTTCGCAAGAAAGTGACCAACAGCGGCATTCTCAGCACCGTTCGCCGCAAGCGCTGGCACATCAGCAAAAGCGAACTGCGCCGCATCGAAAAGAAGAAAGCGATCCGTCGCTCGCGTCGTCGTCAGCGTAAAGCCGCGACCCGCTAAAACGGATCATCACCGATTGAGGTGCGCTGACCATGAGCGCGAATCCGCCGCCCGCTGCCTGACGATAATCATGGCAGCGGCGTCCTTTAATCCCGACCAACGCAAGCCACAAGGAAACCTATGGCGAAGAAAGACGATAAAATCGAAGTTGAGGGCGTTGTTGTTGAAGCCCTGCCCAACACGCAATTTCTGGTCGAAATGGAAAACGGACATCGCATTCTTGCCTATCTTTCCGGCAAAATGCGTAAGTTTTACATCCGCATTCTGTTAGGCGACCGTGTGCGCGTTGAAATGAGCGTTTACGATCCCG
This sequence comes from Anaerolineae bacterium, assembly GCA_041737735.1. Classification (GTDB taxonomy): domain Bacteria; phylum Chloroflexota; class Anaerolineae; order Aggregatilineales; family Phototrophicaceae; genus Flexifilum. The sequence goes on from JBGSRB010000192.1 coordinate 7,203, forward strand.
CGCGCGGGCGCATCACCTACCGCTACCGCGAAGGACAGCGCGCCCCCGACGACGAAAAGTAACCGCAGCCCGCACTCCTAGTGTGAACCACTTCAACCGTGCCGCGCCGCTGATTCTGCTGCTGCTCATCTTCTGGGCAGCCAGTCTCATAGCGCTTGAAGTATTGCCCCTGCACAACGATGAAGGGCTGCACCTCACCCGCGCGCGCGAAGTCTGGAATCTTCACCCCTTCTGGGAAATCCGCGACGGCAAAATCATCAACCATTGGCTCATCGCCGCGTTCGATCCGCACCATGCGCCGGTGTTTGTCGCGCGCATCGCCACCGTCTTGATCAGCGTGATCGGGTTAGCCGCGGCTTATGCGTTCGTGCGTCGGCGCTTCGGCGCGCTGCCCGCATTCATGGCGGGCGTCTTGTGGATCACCTCACCCTACCTGTTTTTCTATCAACGCCTTGCCTTCAGCGATGCTCAGGCGGGCGCGTTGATCGTCGTGGCGTTGTGCGCGTGCGACCGTCTGATCCAGCGCATTACGCTGCCGCGCGCCTTGCTCACTGGGGCGGTGCTGGCAGCGGCGATGCTCTTTAAG
>JBGSRB010000237.1:0-3764 GCA_041737735.1 Anaerolineae bacterium
ATTTGCGGCTTGGGCAGCGTGAAGCGCGTGCCTTCCCCCTGTTGACGCTTGCGCCGTTCGTGACGTTCGCGCGCACTGCTGCGGCGTGACGGTGGTTCGTTTTCGTTTTGCGCCTCGTCCGCGTCGGGCTGCGGATTTTCCGGCGGCAGTTCGTTATCAAAATTCATACGTCTACTCGCTGTTCTGTTGATATTACGACGCGCGGCGCTAGTCCGTTTCGCTGGTGGGCGGCAGCGTGTCATTCTCATACACTGACGCCAGCATATCCGTCATGGCGGTCGAGATCGCGTTGACAGCGCTGATCGCGCGCCCATAATTCAAATGCGTGGGACCCAGCACACCAATCGCCCCGCTGAGCTGCCCCGGCACACCATAGCGACTCAACACCATGCTCAAGTGACTCAGTTCTTCCCAGCGTCCATCGCCCGCGATCACCACCTGCACATGGTTGATCAGCGGCGTCAGCAGTTCGGTCAGAATCATGTTGAGGAAGGCGCGTTCTTCCAACACGCGGATCGCCTGCTGTGCGCCTTCAGCGTGTGCAAACGCGCTGATCGTCTCGCTCAAGCCGCTGCGATAGATCAAGCGCACCTGCTGCTGATCGGCGCGCCCCATCGCTTCCGTCGCCAGCTCGACGATCTCGCGTTCCAGCAGCGGCAGATTCACGGCGCGCACCCGCATCTCGTAAGCGCTCACATCCAGCAGCGTGGCGTTCAGCCGATTGGCGGTTTCGCTCAAGCGATCTTGCGTCAGCGGTTCCGCCAGCGTCAGCATTTGCTGATGCACCGCGCCGCCTTGCAGCACCAGCACCATCAGCACCAAGCGCCCTTGCAGCGCGATCAGTTGGATGTGCTTGAAGCGGCTGCTGTCCGAGATCGGCGGCGTGACCAGCGCGGCGGTTTGCGCCGTGCGCGCGAGGATCGTCGCCGCGAGGATCATCCAATGTTCCGAGCCAAGCGGTAGGCTGCTCAAACGCTCACTGATGTGCGTATGCTCCAGCGTCGTCAGATCGCTGTCACTTTGCACAATCAAGCGCGTGACGAAATAGCGATAACCATTTTCGGTTGGCACACGCCCGGCGGATGTGTGCGGCGCGCTGATGTAGCCCAGTTCTTCCAGCGCCGCCATTTCGTTACGCACGGTCGCCGAGCTATACGTCAGGTTGAAGCGTTCAACCAGAAATTTTGAGCTAAGCGGTTCGGGCGTGTCGCTGTAGGCGCGCACGATGCACGAAAGAATTTCTTCTTGGCGGTGGGTAAGTTCTGGCAGGTTCGTGTCGTCTATCATCATATCTATGGCAAACATACATTGTTAAACATGGGTTGGTCGGTATACAATCGCAGTATAACGCACGTTCAGGGTAAAACCAGCGGCGAATCGCCAAGCCTAATTCTAGAGGAGCAAGCGCGCAAATGAGCAATAAGCCCTTTGAAGTGAGTGAAGCCACGTTTGAAACAGATGTATTAAACAGCGATCAACCTGTGTTGATCGATTTCTGGGCGGAATGGTGCGGACCCTGCAAGATGATCGCGCCGATTGTCGATCAGATTGCGGCAGAAAATGAAGGCATGATCAAAGTCGGTAAGCTGGATGCCGATCAAAATCCCGATGTGTTGATGCGCTATGGCGTGATGAGCATCCCCACGCTGATCCTGTTCAAAGGCGGCGAACCCGTCCAGCGGATCACGGGCTTTCAGCCGAAGGAACGCATCCTCACCCAGTTGAAGCCGCACCTGGGCTAAGCCCGACAAGCTTCATTCAATCGACGCATTTCCGGTTAGGGCGCGGCATGGTTGCGCCCTTTCGTGTTCAACCCCATGATTACGGCAGCGGCGGCAGCGCGCCATAGGCGGGAACGCGCGGCGCTAACCACTGGCGCACAGGCACGAAATGCTCGCTATAATGCTCGTGCGTGTTCTCAGAAATCAGCCGCCACAACCCCTGATACTCGTTGTATTCGCGCTCGAATAAATCTTCGGGCGGCAGCGAATCGACCAGCGCCAGAATTTCCAAATGCGCCGTGCGAAAATCATTCATCACTTGATCCAGCGGACGATCACGATCGCGCGCGCTTGTTTCATCATTCAGGCGGTCAAGGTCTGCCCACGCATAACCTTCAGCAGGAATCGGCGGCGTTCCCCCATGCTGAAACACATCCACCCACCCCAACACACGCCGCATCCACGCGGTCAGATGCGCCAGCGTATCTTTAACCGACCACCAGCCGACGACGTTCGCTTCGAGCATCCATTCGGGGCGCATCAAGGCGATGGTGCGTTCGACAAAATGATGCTCAATGCGGATCAACTCGCTTAAACGGGTTTTATCCATTTCCGGCTGCATGAAACTATCCTCAAAGTGAGCTTGGCTGCACATGACGAGTTGGCTTGCTGATTGCATTATCGTGGATTTTAGGCGCGCGTGGTAGGGTGCGCGCCGCCAACCCGCACGAACAACCGCTTGCTAGGGGAATTTAGACAAGCATATACATCATTACTGTGCGGAAAAGTCTGAATTTTTTGTGAAATTCGACGTTGGCAAAGCTCGAAGTCACCGATTAAACTGTGATTAACTTTTTTCGGGCTGCGGGTGCGCGCCCCAACGCATCGGCACTAGTGAAAGATGTCCTCACGATGTCGCAAACCATGAATGTTCAAGAACCAACTGAGGAATTCAACGCGCGTGTGCGCGATGTGGTGGATCGCTGGGAAAGTGGTGATCTGCCGTTCAAAGATGCGCTCGACCTGATGCAAGCGCTGGAGCGTGAAGCCCGTGAAGCGCCGCATCACGCCAATCAAGGGCGCGTCGAAGTGCTTATGGGCGTGATGCAAGGCTATCGCGCCAACTTGGACGCCAGCATCGCCCACTTCGAGCGCGCGCGTGACCTGTTCGAGCGCGCCAACAACCGCCCACGCGCGTTAGGCTGCATCCTCAATTTGGGCGAAAGTTATCGCCTCAAAGGGAATTTCACCCGCGCCCGCCAGATGTTCCGCGCGGCGTTTGAAGGTGCGCGCGATGTTGGCTCCATCGACACGCAAACCATTGCCGCGTTCAATGAAGCGCAAATTTTGCTCAGCATGGATCATTATGAAAGCGCGCGCACCGCGCTCGATAAAGCCTATGCCCTAGCGCAGCAGATCAGCACGGATAAGACCGCCAGTGCGCGCGTTCGCAGCTACATGCTGGCGGAAATTCCGGCGGTGCAGGCGTTGGTGGCGGTTCACTTCAAGCAGCTCGATCAGGCGTGGGATTACGCCTGTGATGCGCTGCTGCGCGCCCGTCAAATCGATCAACTGCTGTATATTGGCGGGGCAACCCGTGCCTTTGGCGAAGTCCTGACCGCGCTCGGCACGCTGCCGGAAGGGGCTGATCCGTCGTTCAGCGCCGACCCGGATGATTACTTCCGCGAAGCGCTCGAAGCCTATCAGCGCATCAAAGCGGATGGCGAAGCCGCGCGCACGATGTACGCGCACGCGCTCAGTTTGAAAGCGCGCGGGCGCGGCATGAGCGCGGCGCGCAAATTGCAACAGGCGATGATCATTTTCACGCGCTTGGGCATGACCGACGACGCCGCCAAAGCCGCCCGCGCGCAAATGGATATGCTGGCGAACACAGGCAGCGCCGATACTGAGCCGGGTGAATGATCACTCGATGATGGGCAAGCGATCACATGCCACACTGACGATCGCGAACGCTCCATCGATCCAGCCATCTTGATCGTTGTAACGCGCCTGCCACCAGAAGCCGCCTTCACTCGCGCCGCC
>JBGSRB010000239.1:0-4071 GCA_041737735.1 Anaerolineae bacterium
CTTTGCGGCGTCACCCGGCGCGCGCGCAGCAATCCATCGGGCTGCGCGAACGCTTCCACCTGCACGATCATGCCCACTTGCAGCGCGCCGTCGATCTGCGCGCCCGTAATGTCGATGATCTGCCCGTTGAGAACGATGCCGCTGGCATTCTGGCTCTGGATCGTGCCGTGCAGTGTCAACACGGGGAATGCCGCGTCAGATGGCGACTGCGCCAGCGATCCATACCCCACGACGAGCAGCGCTGTCAACGCCACGAACAGGATCAAGCGGGCGCTGCGTGTGCTGTTGGTGTTTAACATAATCCTCAACCTTCGATTTTGCCTGACACAGGGTCAATCAAAGCGGTGACGCTCGACCTTACGCCGCAAGCGCTGCATCCTGCCGCGTTCGGGGCGGATGCGGTCGATCATCTCGTTGATCTGGCGGCTCAAGCGCCCAATGCGGGCGCGCAACCGCGCAAACGTATAGCTGAATTGGCGACGCGGACGGTTGAGATTAAGCCGTGACCGTTCGCCGGTTGGTTCGGGCGCGCCCCACTTGATGATCATCGCCGCCCACGTTAAGCCGCCGCCGAAGCCGACAAACGCGATGTGATCATCCGCCGCGATGCGTCCCTGTTCGATGGCTTCGCACAGCGCAATCGGGATCGACGCCGCCGACGTGTTGCCATAGCGATCCACGTTGCACATGAACATCGACTCATCGACTTTGAGCGCGCGCGCGCCCGCTTGCAGAATCCGCAAGTTGGCTTGATGCGGCACGATCAAGCGTAAATCGCTGACGGTCAAGCCTGCCATGTCGAGCGCCTGCGTGATGCTCTCGCTAATCACGCGGGTGGCGAACTTGAACACTTCGCCGCCGTTCATATACATCTTGCTCATTTTATGCCCGTCGCCGATGTCGATGGTGTTGATGTCGATGCTGCCCACCGTCGGAATCGTGAGCAGGTCACCGCCCGATCCATCGGAGCGCAGCACGGCGGAAAGCACGCCGCCCTCAATCGGGCTGGCGCGCAGCACCACCGCGCCCGCACCATCGCCAAACAGGATGCACGTAGCGCGATCCTGCCAATCGAGGACGCGACTCATGGTTTCCGAGCCGATCACGACCGCTGTTTGCACGCGCCCCGACCGGATCGACTGCGCCGCCATATCGAGGGCATACACAAACCCGCTGCACGCCGCGCTCAGATCGAACGCGCCCGCTTTGGTCGCGCCCAACCACGATTGAATCAGGCTGGCGGTGCTGGGGAATATATATTCCGGCGTGGACGTGGCGACGATCACCAGGTCGATCTCGGTCGGCAGAATGTCCGCGACTTCGAGCGCGCGCTGCGCGGCGCGCAAGCCCAACGTAGCCGTAGTTTCGCGTTCGCTGGCGATGCGCCGTTCGCGGATGCCTGTGCGCGCGCGAATCCATTCATCGGTCGTATCGACAAACGTGGCGATGTCGTCATTGGTCAGCACCCGATCAGGAACCGCCATCCCCCACCCGACGATGTGCGCGTAAATGGGATAGGTGGCTTGTCCCGATGGATGCTCGCGGTTAGCCGTGACCATTCGCGTTGTACTGACCAAACACCAGCACGGCGTTATGTCCGCCGAAGCCGAATGAATTGCTCATGGCATATTCAATCGCGTGTGGCACGCCCACCAGCGGCGTGTAATTCAAGTCGCAATCGGGATCGGGCGAGTCAAGGTTGACCGTCGGCGGGATGAAGCCCTCACGAATCGCCATGATCGTGAACACGGCTTCGACGGAACCCGCCGCGCCCATCAGGTGACCGGTCACGCTTTTGGTCGAGCTAATCGGAATTTCGTAGGCTTGTTCACCCAACGCGACTTTGAGCGCAACCGTTTCACTGCGATCATTCAGCGGTGTGCTGGTGCCGTGCGCGTTGATGTAATCGAGATCGCTGCCCGTGATGCCCGCGTCTTTGAGCGCAAATTCGATGGCTTTCGCCGCACCTTCGCCATTTTCCAGCGGCGCGGTCACATGGTAGGCATCGGACGTATGCCCGTAACCCAACACTTCCGCATAGATCGGCACGCCGCGCGCGATGGCGTGTTCGAGTTCTTCCAACACCAGAATCGCCGCGCCTTCCGCCACGACAAAGCCATCGCGATGCCGATCAAACGGACGCGACGCTCGTTCCGGCGCTTCGTTGCGACGGCTGATCGCGGTCATGTTGTTGAAGCTGGCAATGGCAACATCGTTCAAGCCCGCTTCGGCGCTGCCCGCTAACGCGATCTTGGCTTGTCCGCGCCGGATGATCTCCAGCGCTTCGCCAATGCAGTTGTTGCCCGTGGCGCACGCGGTCGAAATAGCGTAATTGGGTCCGCGCAGCCCATAAACCATCGAAATCTTGCTTGATGGCGCATCGGGCAGCATCATCGGGATCATCAACGGGCTGACCGCCTTGGGTCCCTTTTCCAGAAACACGCGCATACTATCCAGAATCGACGAAATGCCGCCGATGCCCGAACCGATCACAGCGGCGATGTCATAGCGATTCTCGTCGGTCACTTCCAGGCGGGCATCTTCGACCGCCTGCTGCGCGGCGTACAGTGCAAGCTGCGTCACACGGTCGGTGCGGCGCGCCTCACGCCGACCGAGAAAAGCTTCAGCATCAAAATTGCGGACTTCACCACCAAAATGATTCTCTAAATGCGCGGTATCGAAGCGCTCAATCGTGCGAATGCCCGTTCGCCCGTCCGCCGCGTTGCGCCACGCTTCCGCGACTGAATTCCCAGTCGGACAGATGATGCCCATGCCAGTCACGACTACTCGTCGTCGTTCCACGTTCGACTCCTCTTTCGCACGGTCGCCCCCCGCGACCGAAGGGTGGATAGCCTAATTGTTCTAGCGGTCTCGCACCTCTATGATACAACAAAATCAAACACCGCCCGCCTGACGTGGTTACATAAGCGGTCGGCTGTGCCAACTCCCACTAGGCACACGCGGATGCCTTCGCTATAATCGCAACACTTTTGCACCGTTTATTGAGTTTGGACGCGCGCGCATCGTGGGATGTTCGTCGGCGTGCATAGGGGTTGAAACAATGAAGGTCATTCTGTTATCCGACGTGTACAAACACGGTGTTGCTGGCGAAGTCATCAGCGTGGCGGATGGCTTCGCGCGCAACTGGTTGATCCCGAAAAATCTCGCGCGCAAGGCGTCGCCCAAAGCGCTGGAAGAACTGGAAAGCCTGCGTCAAGAATCCGCGATGCGTCGTTCCGCGCTGGACGAGCGTCTGAACGCGCTCGCGCGCGACATCGACGGCGTAGAATTGTTCTTCGAGCGTCGTGCTTCGCCCACGGGCAAGCTGTTCGGTTCGGTGACGACGGGCGAAATTGCCGACGAACTGAACGCTAAAACCAACATCGACATCAACCGCCGCCGCATCAGCCAAACTGCGCTGCGCGAAATCGGCACGCATCAAGTTCCCGTGCGTTTGGGAACGGAAATCTCGCCGCATCTGACGGTGACGGTTGTGCGCGAAGGCGAACTCGAAGCGTACATGGCGCGGCGGGCTGCCCAAGCAGCAGCGGCGGCGGAAGCGGCTGAAGAAGCCGCCACCGATCCGTATGCTGTGACCGAAGCGGCAGACAGTGACCACACCGTTGTGGATGATGTGGCAGCAGGCGCGGGCGCGGTCGAAGACGCGAACGAACTGCCCACCACCGAGTCGAACTGACGCGCGTCAGACCGCATAGAGACGACATGAGGGCGTTACCGATGCTCAAGGAATGCCCTCATCTTACCGATCACTCACACCCATTGACTCATTCCCCCGTTCAAGATTGATGAACGCACAAGCGCTCGGTCGCTATCTGCGCGAAACGCGCGAAGCCCAAGAGATCTCGATTGATCAGGCGGAAGGCGCGCTGAAAATTCGCCGTCACATTCTCGAATCGTTTGAGAATGGCACATTTGCGATCGCCAACTTCGCGCCCATTCAAATTCGCGGCTTCATGCGGAATTACGCGCGTTATCTCGGCTTGGACGAAGATCAGATCGTCGGCTACTACGAAGACGCGCTGAATGAACTGAATAATCCGCGCTTAAGCG
>JBGSRB010000091.1:0-8992 GCA_041737735.1 Anaerolineae bacterium
GTGTTGGTCATGCTGATCATGTGACCAGCGAGAAAGGTCAGCACCACGGGGATGCTGCCGTTGAATAAGTCGATGACGAAATGCGCGCCGGAAACTGTCCAGAATAGATTGCGCGGTTTGCTGATTGCCGCTGTGGTCACAGTCAACCTCAATGTGTAAAACTAGGGGATGTGTGCATGAACTTGTGTTAAGGCTACGCCTGCGCGCGGCGGCTGTCAACGGGCGTGGTCTGCATTGGATCGCTGTAGGTGGGGGGCTTAGTGGTGTCAGCAACCGACTTCAACCTCTTTCATACTGTAAGCGTTTCAGTGCTTTCTCCACATTCGGCGCAGGGGGAGGGGGGCAGTTTTCCCCCGCCAAACTTCCCTTAAAGATAAGTTTTTCATGAGAAACACTTTCACTATAACGCTGGCTTGCTAGAATAACTTAAACGATTTACTAAATCGTTTAAGTTAGTGGTTTCTTGCCCCTCAATAAGTGCTATTTGGAGGAAATTGTCATGCAACGTGTTCGACTTCTCCCCTTATTTGCTGCCATCCTTTTGCTGCTTGCCCTGCCCCTGATCGCCACCGCGCAGGATGAACCTGTGCGTTTGGTGTTGGCGGGTTGGTCATCCAGCACCGAAGAAACCGCCACCCTCAACGCTCTGCTGGCGGATTTCACCGAGCAGACTGGCATCGAAGTCGAGTGGCAAATCTCGACCGACCACCGCACCCAACTGCAAACCGCCTTTGCCAGCGGCAGCTATCCCAACGTGTTCTACATCGATAGTTCGTATCTGCTCGATTGGGTGGATGCAGGTGTCGTCGCCATTGGTGAGGACGTGGTCGAAGATCAAGATGGCTTTTACGAAAGCCTGCTCGACGTTTTCACCGTCGGTGGCACGCTCTACTGCCCGCCGAAAGACTTCAGCACCATGGCGCTGCAATACAACCGCGATCTGTTCGACGCCGCTGGTTTGGACTATCCCACCGCTGACTGGACGTGGGATGATCTGACCGCCGCCGCCGCCGCGCTGACCGATGCTGACGCGGGCGTGATCGGCTTGGTGACGCCGCCCAACTTCGAGCGCTGGCTGCCCTTCCTCTATCAGAATGGTGGCGCGATCTTCGACGACATCACCGGCGAGTACGTCATGAACGATGAAGCCGCGCTCGAAGCGGTCGATTTCTACATCAGCTTCAGCCGTGACGGTATCGGCGGCACGCCCGACTCGGTCGATGCCGGCTGGGGCGGCGAAGCCTTCGGTGAAGGACGCGCCGCGATGGCGATGGAAGGCAACTGGGTCATCAACTTCCTGATCCAAGATTACCCTGAACTCAACTGGGGCGCGGTCGAACTGCCCGCAGGCGCGGCTGGCAACGCGACGATGGCGTTCACCGTGTGCTACGGCGTGGGTGCTGAAAACGCTAACCTTGAGGAAAGCTGGCAGTTGGTCAACTTCCTGACGGGTGCAGCCGGACAATTGGCGACCACCGAAGTCAGCTTCGGACCCATGCCCACCCGCCCCGACGTTGCCGATGCTTACGTTGATGTTTGGGTTCCGCGCACGGAAGGGATCGGCTTTGACGCCGCCGACGTGAATGCGTTCGTCGCGGGCGCTGAGTACAGCTATCCGTGGCAACTGCCGATCGGTTTCCAGCCCTACGTTGACACCTTCAACGCCGCTTTGCAGCGCGCCTTCACGGGCGAGATCACCGCTGCCGACGTGATCGCGCAGGCTGAAGCCGCCGCCATGGAAGTCATGGGCGGGTAAGCTTCGCAACCTCGTGTGCGCCTCTTGTGGTGGTGGGTTCACCGCAAGAGGCGTATTTGTTTCGCGGCGCGACTCTGCCCCACTAAACAACCTGTGTTTTGACAAAATATCTTCTTCAGCACATGGGGAAATTGTTCATGACCACCCCGACACTTACGCAAAAAACAGCACAACCACCCTCTGAAAGCGCGTTTGGCAAAAAACAGCGCGAAGAAACCATCGCCGGCTTCATCTTTATGGCGCCCGCGATGACGATCTTTTTCTTGTTCCTGCTGCTGCCGATCATCTTCGCGCTCTACATCAGCCTGACCGACTGGAACGGCATCACGCCGTTGGGACAGCAAGAACGTGAGGCGGCTGGCACGGTGGTGTTCACCAACCAGACCGCCGACGCGATCACGATTCCGGCGGGGACGACGGTGCGCGGCTTGAGCGAGCGCGAAGTCGTCAACTTCATCTTGTCCGATCTATTCGTGCTGGAACCCGGCGAGACGGTCACGACGGGCATCACGCTGGAAGATGCCGACCGCGAAGAGGTGTTCACCGGGCTGAGCAATCTGGTCACGGTAGCGCCGCGCAACTTACGCAGCACCTTTGAATTGACCAGCCCCGAACAAGACGAAGTCGGCAATTACATCATCAGCATCACCAATATATCCGACGCCGTCGCGGAAACGCCGGAAAACATGGTGATTTCGTCGGTCGGCAACTTGAGCATCGCCTTCACCACCGAAGCCGAGGTCACGCTGCCCGCTGGTGAGGGGGAAACCGTCGAAGTCGCGGTCAGCGCGGATGCCGCGCTTGGACGTGCCGCTAACTTGGCGAACAGCACGATCACGATCCCGCCAGCGGATTTGGGCAGCAGTGTAACGGTGGATAATCCGCAGCGCGTCGAAGGCGGACAAAACAGTGATTACAATTTCATCGGCTTGCAAAATTACGAAGCGCTCGTGTTCCGCGATGGCTTGGCGCAGCGCGATTTCTTTAATTCAGTGCGCAACACGGTCTACTTTGTGTTAGGCGTCGTGCCGACGCAAACATTTTTGGCGCTGCTGCTGGCGGTGGTCGTCAATCAGCGCTGGCTGAAGGGCAAAGGCTTCTTCCGCACGGCGTTCTACTTCCCGTCGATCACATCATCCGTCGTGATCTCGCTGATCTTCATGTGGATGTTCACGCGCGGCGGCTTGATCAATACGCTGATCGGCGGCGTGCTGCCCGCTTACGAATCGGTGACGTGGCTGAACGATCCCAACGGCGTGATCCATAACTTCATCGGCTTGTTCGGCGTCACGCGCGACACCATCGGGGATTGGGCGCAAACGCGGGTCGCGGGCTTAACCCTGTGGGAATGGATGAGCGGGCCCAGCGTCACGCTGCTGACGATCATGATCCTCAACACGTGGACGACCATCGGCACGATGATGATCATTTTCTTGGCGGCGCTGCAAGGCATCCCCGGTTCGGTCTACGAAGCGGCTTCCATTGATGGCGCGACGGCGTGGCAAACCTTCAGGCGCATCACTGTGCCGCTGCTCGCGCCGACGACCTTCTTTGTGGTCACACTGGGCTTGATCGGCACATTCCAAGTGTTCGATCAAGTGTACGTGATCTCCAGTGGTGGACCCGCGAAAACTACCGTGACCATCGCCTACATCGTCTATCAGAACGGCTTCAACAATTCGCAGATGGGCTTAGCCGCCGCCACCGCCCTGATTTTGTTCGTGATCATCTTCGCGTTTACGATGGTGCAGCGCGCGTTCACGTCCGAACGTGCCGCCGAGTAGCTGAGGAGCTGATAAATGGCGACCTATGTCCCAACCCAAGACAAGGCAGTAACGGCGAACACGGCAGCTCGACGCGCACTAACGCGGCGCATCATCACGGGGTTATCGGTGGGTCTGCTCGTGTTTTTCGCCATCGTGCAGTTGATGCCCTTTGTGCTGACCGTCTCGAACTCGTTCAAGTGCCGTCCGGTGGTGCAGCAGCGCCCGCAGGTGTTCATTCCCGCGCCGCCCTTCGGCGTGGATTGTCGCACGGCAACCGGCGCGGCGCTGCCCACCGACGCTAGTTCGACGCTGTTCACGTTTAACCCGGCGCTCGAAGGTTACGAAAATGTGCTGGAATATAATCTAGCGACGTGGTTCGTCAACACGGTCTATTACGCGGTGGCGATCACCGTGCTGCGACTCGTGTTCGACTCGCTGGCGGGTTACGCGCTGGCGCGCATCAAATTTCCGGGCAATCGCTTGTTTTTCTTCGTCATTCTCGGCACGCTCATGATTCCGGGCGTGGTGTTGCTGATTCCGCGCTTTATCATCTTGCAGCAGTTGGGCTTGCTCAACACGTATCAGGGCGTGATTCTCGCGCTCGGCGCGGATGCGTTCGGCGTGTTCCTGATGAAGCAGTTCTTTGAGTCGATCCCGGGCGAGATCGAAGAAGCGGCGATGGTCGATGGCGCGAACCGCTTTGTAATGTTCTTCCGCGTCGTGCTGCCGATGGCGACCCCCGCGCTGACCGCGCTGGCGATCTTCAGCTTTCAAGGCACATGGAACAACTTCATGGACTTGCTGATCATCGTGGGCAGCGATGCGTCGCTGCACAACTTGCCGTTGGGCTTGGCGCAGTTGCGCGGGCAGTTTGGCGAAACGCTCGAATGGAACACCTTCCTTGCGGGCGCGGTGATCACCACCGTTCCGCTGGCGATCCTGTTCTTCATGTTCCAACGTTACTTTGTCGAAGGCATCAGCTACAGCGGGTTGAAAGGTTAGAGTCGGCATGTCTGCGCCGCGCATCTTATGGCGCGCCTTTCAGGAAGTGCGCTTGAAGGGCTACGCTTATATCTGGGCAAATCTGGCGTTTGTGGCGCTCTGTTTGCCCGTGTTCACCGCGCCCGCGGCGTTGAGCGCGCTGTTCCGCGTGAGTTATGAGGCGCAAACCAGCCCATCCACCGCCGATCTCGCGCTGTTCTGGCAAAATTTCAAAGCGAACATCGGGCGCGGTGTGGTGTGGGGCGTGGCGCATGGCGTGTTCGCGTTCATCAATTTCAGCAACTTGATCAGTTATGCCAACGCCGACGATCCGCTGTGGAGCGCCCTGCGCTTCGTGTGGATCGGCTCGGCGTTCGTGTGGTTCGGCGTCGTGCTGTATACATGGCCCCTGTATTACAGCATGGCGCAGCCGAACTTGTGGATCAGCACGCGCAACGCGCTGGTTATGGTCTTGCAAAATCCCCTTTCCACGCTGATGATCCTGATCGTGTTGGGCATGATTAGCGTGCTAAGCACGCTGCTGGTGGCGACCTGGCTGCTGCTGACCTTCGGGATCATCGCGGCGGTCGGCACGGCGGCGGTGCTGTGGCATGTGGGTCAGCCTGACATCATCCCCGAACTCACTGAAGGCTAAGAAAGGTACGCTGCAGATGCCATCGTCCTCAATCAAAGATGTGGCGCGCTTGGCGGGTGTTTCCACCGCTACGGTGTCGCTGGTGCTAAATGACAAGGGCAGCATCAGCCCCGACACCCGCCAGCGTGTGCTGGATGTCGTCGAGCAACTTGGTTACAAGCGCAATGTGCGCGCGCGTAATTTGCGCGATCAGCAGTCGCGCGTGATCGGCTACGCGCAGTCGAGTACGCGCACCGATTACAACCCGGTGCTGGAACGCTTCATGCACGCGCTCGTGCGCCACATCGAACAGCAGAATCGCCATGTGCTGCTGTTCACATCGCAAGCCGACGAATCGATCGCTGAATACCGCGAGTTGATCCACAGCCAGCATGTGGATGGTTTCGTGCTGTCGTACACCGTGACCAACGACGCCCGCTTTGCTTTCCTGCATGAGGCGGGCGTGCCGTTCGTGGCGTTCGGGCGCAGCCTCTCGCCGCTAGATGATCTGGTGCATTGGGTGGATGTGGACGGGCGCGCGGGCTGTTTCATGGCGACCGAACACCTGATCGCGCAGGGGCATGAGCGCATCGCCATCGTGACATGGGACGCCGCCTCCGCCAGTGGGCAGGAACGCTACACGGGTTATGTTGACGCGCTGCAAGCGCACAACATCCCCTGTGATCCTGTGTATACGCTGCGCTATAGCAACAGCGTCGAGAACGGCATCGACGCCGCCGCCCGCCTGATGAGCCTGCCGACGCCGCCGACCGCGATTGTTTGCACCAGCGACACGCTGGCGGCGGGCGTGCTGCGCTGGTCGGCACAGCATCAGACACCGGTCGCGGTCACGGGCTTCGACGATGATCCGATTGCCGAGTTCATGCACCCGGCGCTGACGACGCTGCGCCAGCCGCTAACGCTTGTGGCGGAACGTATCGCGGATATGCTCAACGATCAGATTGAAGAACGCACCAGTCAACAGCGCTGCGAATTGATCCCGCCCGAATTGATCGTGCGGGCAAGCAGCTTGATTCAACCCTGAACCAGCCAACAAACTACCTACTAAAAGGACACACACCATCATGACCCAGTTTGAACAGCGCCAATGGCAGTTGGTCGAGCGTCCTTTTCGCCCCAGTGATCTGCCGCATTCCGAGACGATCTACACCATTGGCAACGGCTTGGTGGGAACGCGCGGCAGCTTTGAAGAAGGCTATCCCGGAGACACTTCGACCACACTGGCGGCGGGCATCTTCAACCATAAGGACGGTCAGCTTGTGCCGGAACTGGTCGCCATGCCCAACTGGTTGGCGCTGACGATCAGCATCAACGGCGAACCGTTCCGCCTCGACAGCGGCATCATCATGGGCTATGAGCGCACGCTTGATCTACGCACTGGCACGCATGTGCGCGGCGTGCTGTGGCGTTCGCCGCAAGGCACGCGCTTGCGTCTGCGCTTTGAGCGTTTCGCCAGCTTAGCCAATCAGCATGTGTTGGTGCTGCGCGTCCTGATTCAGGCGCTTAGCCCCGGCACGCACACGGTGCAAGTTGATAGCGCACTCGATGCCACCGTGACCAATCCGAGCGGCGTCGATCACTGGGCGGAATTGCACACCGACGCCAGCGCGGAACGGTTGCAGGTGGTCGGCAGGACCGAGCAAAGCGGTTATCAAGTGGCGCTGCTGGCGAGCTTAGCCGTTGAAGGCGCACAAGCCGATCTGCAAGCGGTGACTTCCGTCGAACGGATGCCGACACAGCGCGCGACCTTCCAGCTTGAGGGCGATCAAAGCGCGTATGTCACCAAGCTGGTGGCGCTGCACACCACGCGGGATGCAAGCAGCACCCGTCCCGATCCGCTGGTGAACGCGCGCGCGACACTCGACACGGCGCTACAGCGCGGTTATGCCGCGCTCAAAGCCGATCACGATGCGGCGTGGGCGGCAACTTGGGCGAAAATGGATATTGTGATCGATGGCGACGAAGTGGCACAGCGCGCGCTGCGCTTCTGCCTCTATCACCTGATCATCGCGCTGCCGCAAAGTGATGAGCGCGTCAGCATCGCCGCGAAAACACTCAGCGGCTACGGCTACAAAGGGCATGTGTTCTGGGATACCGAGTTATTCATGGTGCCACCGTTCACGCTCAGCGATCCCGAAGCGGCGCGCCGCCTGCTGATGTATCGGTATCACAACCTGCAAGGCGCGCGCACCAAAGCGGCGGAAGGCGGCTATGCGGGCGCGATGTTCCCGTGGGAAAGCACCGACACGGGCGAAGAAACCACGCCGCGTTGGACGGATCCGCACCCGCTGACGGGCGAACGCATCCGCATCTGGACGGGCGACAACGAGCAGCACATTTCGTCCGACATCGCCTATGCCACGCTCCAGTTCTGGCGCTGGACGGGCGATGACGACTGGTTCGCCCACTTCGGCGCGGAACTCGTGCTTGATACCGCCGTATTCTGGGCGAGTCGGGTTGAGTTCAACGCCGCGCAGGATCGTTACGAGTTGTCGATGCAAATCGGGCCCGACGAATATCACGAGAATGTCGATAACAGTGTGTTCACTAATCGACTGGTGGCGTGGCATCTCGATCAAGCTGCCGCCGTGTATGCGTGGTTGCGCCAGCACCGCCCCGCCGACGCGGATCGGCTGGCATTGGCGCTCAGCCTCAACGCGCCCAAGGTGGAACAGTGGCAGACGATCGCCGCGAATATGTACATTCCCCTGAGCGCGGAACACGGCGGCGTATTCGAGCAGTTCGACGGCTTTTTCGAGCGTCTCAAACCGTTTAATCTCGCCGATTACACGCCGCGCACCAAAAACATCGACTGGATGCTCGGTCAAGAACGGATGCAGACGACGCGCGTGATCAAGCAGGCGGATGTCATCATGCTCATGGCGATCTTGGGCGATCAGTTGGGCGATCACGCCTTCCTCATGCGCAACTGGGAAGCGTATCTGCCCGTCGTCGATCACGGTTCATCGCTCAGCCCATCGATCCATGCGTGGGTGGCGGCGCGCCTCGGTTTGATCGACGACGCCTATGATCTGCTCATGCACAGCGCGACGATTGACCTTGAAGATCACAAGGGCAACGTGCATGATGGCATTCACGCGGCGTCGTGCGGGGGCGTGTGGCAAGCGGTGGTGTTCGGCTTCTGCGGCTTGGAACTGACCGACGCGGGACCCGTCGTTAATCCGCGTCTGCCGCGTCATTGGCGGCGCGTGCGTTTCACGGTGCAGTATCACGGGCAGCCGATCACGTTTGACATCGCGCCCAATCGAGAGGAGCAGTCGTGATTCAAGGGTTCATCTTCGACTTGGACGGCGTGATCACCGACACGGCGGAATTGCATTATCAGTCGTGGCGGCGGCTTGCCGATGAAGAAGGCTTGAGCTTCACCCGTGAGGATAACGAAGCGCTGCGCGGCGTTCCGCGGCGGCGCAGCTTGGAATTGCTGCTGAAGGGGGCGACGCGCTCCGAAGCAGACATGCAAGCGTGGATGACGCGCAAGAATGACTACTATCAAGCGCTGGCTGAGGCGATCACGCCCGCTGATCTGCTGCCCGGCGTGCTGGACTTTCTGCACGCGACGCGCGCGGCAGGCGTCAAGATCGGCTTGGGCAGCGCCAGCAAGAACGCGCGCGCGGTCTGCACAAAATTAGGCGTTCTGGACTTGTTCGACGTGTTGGGCGATGGTTACAGCGTGGTCAACGCCAAGCCCGCGCCTGATCTGTTCGTGTGGGTGGCGGGCGGCTTCGGACTCAATCCGCAGGCGTGCATCGTGTTTGAGGATGCCGAAGCCGGAGTCGAAGCGGCGCTGGCGGGCGGTTTTCACGCGGTGGGCAT
>JBGSRB010000363.1:0-5351 GCA_041737735.1 Anaerolineae bacterium
ACGATTTCAAGCGATCCGGGAGTTCCGTGACCGCCTCCAACGGCAACCCCCACCGGGCTGCTTGTGTCTGGGTCAGTAGCGGCTCATTCGTCTCATTTTCCCATAATCCCTCTCAATCTTTAATGTGACATTGGCGTAATACTCAACCAAGGCGCATCACTGGCATAGGCATAGCCAAGCCGCAGCATACCCCCCCAGCTTGGCTGGGGCGGCGTTGCGCCCAAGCCAACGAAACTCAGCGAGGCTTCAGTCAGAATAGCGGCAGCGCTGGCGAGGGCTGTAGCAATGATCAATGCCGCCAGCGCATTTGGCAAAATGTGCCGGGCAATGATGCGCGCGTTGGACGCGCCAACTGCCCGTGCTGCAACCACGTAATCCTGACTCTTGAGCTGAAGCACCTGTCCCCGCATCAAGCGCGCCATACTGGGAATACTGATCACGCCAATGGCGATCATGGCGTTGGTCAAGCCGGGACCTAAGACGCTGGCGATCACAATTGCCAGCAACACAGCGGGAAATGCCTGAAAGGCATCCATCACACGCATGGTTACACTATCCACCGCGCCACCGAAATAACCCGCCACCATCCCCACGGGTATCCCGAACAACATGCTGACCGTCACCGAAATAAACGCGACTTCGAGTGACACCCGTCCGCCATAAGCGATCCGTGCCAGCGTATCACGTCCTAACTCGTCCGTTCCCAGCGGTGCGGCTGCCGATGGCGGCAGCAACACCCCATTGAGATCAAGGGCGTCGTATGGGCGCGGCGCGATCAGCGGCGCAAACACCGCCAGCGCAACAAAGAAACCGAGACACACCAGCCCGATAATGATCTGCGGGCTTCGCATGGCTTTGCTCAGAATCCGGTTGCGATTTGAGATCGAGCGCACCTGCTGTCCACCAAGCTTTGGCACAGCAACCATTTTATTGGTACGAGATTCGGGGATCGATGTAGCCATAAATCACATCCACAAATAAATTTAGCAGAATAACCACCACCGCTAAAACCAGCGCCCCCGACTGAATCACCGGAAAATCGCGCTGGAAAATGCCGTTCACCATCAAGCTGCCAATGCCGGGAATAAGAAAAATACTTTCAATAATCAGCGACCCACCGATCATGCGCCCGAAGCTGACACCAAGCACCGTCACCGCCGGAATCAGGGATGGCTTGAGGGCGTGCCTAATCAACACCATGCGTTCATGCAGCCCTTTGGCGTGCGCTGTGCGAATGTAATCTTCGTTCAGCACTTCCAGCAAGCCAGAACGAATGTAGCGCATTAACCCGGCAGCGGTTGGCGCCCCCAGCGCGATAGCAGGCATCACCATGTAACGCATTGCGCCAATGGGGTCTTCAAACACGCTGACATAGCCCGACGCGGGCAGCCAATTGGTATTGACTGAAAAGGCGATGATCATCAAGACTGCCAGCCAGAAATTCGGCACTGCCAGCCCCAAAACCGCGATAAAACTGGCAACCACATCCCATGTCGAATTTGGGCGCAGCGCAGCAATCATTCCCAACGGCAGGGCGAACACAACCGCGAACGCCATTCCGAACACCGCCAACTGCAACGTTACCGGAAAGCGTCGTACCAACGCATCAGAAACAGGCTGGCGCGTTGCGGTCGAGCGCCCCAGATCGCCCTGTAATGTATCGGTGAGCCAGTTGACATAACGCACAGGTAATGGATCATCCAAGCCCAGTTCGGCACGTGCAAGCGCTTCGGCTTCGGGGGTCAGCGTGGCACCGGGACCCATCAGCGCGCGTAAGGGATCACCGGGGATAATCAGCACTAGGCTGAAAATAATCACGCTCATGATGAAAATCACGGGGATCGTTTGCAGCAGCCGGTTGAATAAATAACGTACCATCCGCTTTACCCTCGCTTTAGCGCAGTCGAGCTGCGCACAACCAATCGGGGCGAGATGATGATCCGCCGGGCGGGCCCATCGTATTGTTCTTCGATGCGATCCAGCAGCAGCCAAATCGCCAGCCGACCCACCTCACTGAGCGAATGATCGACGGTGGTCAGCGCCGGGCTGAGATAACGAGCGGGTTCAATATTGTCAAAGCCCACCACCGATACATCGTCAGGCACACGCAGACCTGCATCGTGCAGCGCGCGCAGCACATGAATCGCCGTGATGTCAATGCGAGCAAACACTGCTGTGAACACCACGCCGCGCGCCAACAACATTGTTACACCATCGCGACCGGCAGTTTCGGCATCAACATCCGGCGTGATGACAAGAGCAGGGTCAAGCGGAATGCCTGCCTCGCGCAGCGCCTGTTGATAACCCTCGAAGTGCGTGTCGTGGCGTGGGCGTGCCGCCCCGATGTAGGCGATGTGTGTATGACCTAGCGTGATCAAATGGCGCATAATATCACGCGCGCCGCGCACATGATCAGTGACAACCGAGTCCATATCGATGTCGTCGGCACTCTCGATTTCGTCCTGCCGAATGACAAATACCAACGGCGTGCGCGAAGTAATTAAGGCACGATACGCGTCAAGGTGGTCACCGCCGCTGGCAGGCACCACCAGCACACCCTTGACATGCGGGTTTTCGGCGTATTGGTGCAAATAGGCTGTTTCCTTAAGGGGGTCAAATTCTGATCGCCCAATGTTCAATTGATAGCCAAAACGCCGCACTTCGCGTTCAATACGGTCGGCAAGTTCGGCAAACAACGAGTTGTTGAAGGTGGGAACGATCAAACCCAGTGTGGCGCTTTTGGCTTTAGTATCGCCCTCAGTGCCAACGTAGGTTCCTGAACCCGGCACGCGATAAATGATGCCGCTGTCGATCAGTGTGGCTAACGCACGGCGCACCGTCATACGCGATAAGCCGGAGGCGTCGCTCAGCTCGCGTTCTGATGGCAAACGGTCGCCCGCGCGAAATTGCCCGGACTGGATGGACTGGCGCAGCATATCAGTAAGCTGCGCCGAAGATTTCGCATTTTGAAACAGATGCTCATTCATTGTTTGATTACCCAATAAAAGCCATTTTGTGCAGAATACCACTTTATAACTGGTATCACACACCCAAATCTATAATTTCTTCTGCCGGGTGCATTTTAGGAAAAACCCATACATCGGCACATTTTTTCCAACCGACAAGCCAGTTTGCTGTACAACTTTTCAAAACTGGTCTATAATCGGTCTATACCAGATAATAGGTTGGAACCTTTTTTTTGTCAAGCGATTTAACGAAACTTTGAACCCCGCAAAAGGACAACACAATGAAAATCGTTGATTTGCGCGCGCGCTGTGTTGCCATTCCCACTAAGGGGTGGCTGCGTCACAGTTCAGGCGTACATCCTGGTTATTTTTTACGAACGATTATTGAAATCATGACCGATGAAGGCATTATTGGATTGGGTGAGGTGGGCGGTGGCGACCAGCGCGGCGCACTGGAGCGCTTGAAATCGCGTTTGATCGGGCTTGACCCATTTCACCTCGAACTGATCAAGCTCAAAACCCTGCGCAGTGTCTACTATCTGTCGAACGCCCGTTTATACGCTGCTATTGAAATTGCCTGCTTGGATATTCAAGGCAAAGCCCTGGGCAGACCCATGAGCGATTTGTTGGGCGGCGCTGTCAAAACACATATCCCGATGATCGCTTATTTGTTTTGGCGCTATAACCGCCCCGATGGCGCTGACGACACCACCGCCGAAGATATGGCGGCGTTCTGTGAAGAATTATCAGAGACGCTCGGTGTTCGCTCGATGAAACTTAAAGCGGGTGTGCTGGAACCGCGTGAAGAAGTGCGCGTGCTGGAATTGTGCCGCAGTCGTTTGGGCGACGACTACGGCTTGCGCATCGATCCGAATGGGGTGTGGTCGGTGCAAACGGCTGTTCAAATGGGCAAACGACTTGAACATCTCGATTTGGAATATTTTGAAGACCCCTCGTGGGGTTTGGAGGGCAACGCCGCCGTGCGTCAGCAAATTCGTATTCCGATTGGCTCCAACATGTACCCTGCCCGCTTTGATGATCTTGCGCCCGCCATCAGGCTTGGCTCGGTGGATGTGATCCTGACCGACCTGCACTATTGGGAAGGTCCGCGCGGCGTGCGCGATCTGTGCGCGGTCTGCCGCACGTTCAATCTTGGGGTTGCTATGCACAGCGGTGTTGAATTCGGTGTTGAGCTGGCAGCAATGCTGCACACCGCTGCAACACTGCCGCAGATGACTTTCGCTGGTGATGCGCATTATCATTATTTGACCGACGACATCATCACGGAAGGATTGATGCGCTATGAAAACGGCGCGATCAAAGTTCCCACCGGACCCGGCTTAGGGGTGGCGCTTGACCCGGAGAAAATGGATAAATATGAGCGCTACTACGAATCGGTTGGCGATTATTATGCCCGTTTTCATCAGGATGATCGGCGTCCAGAATGGTATCCGGTTACGGGGGGAGTTTGATTAAGCACGGCAGGAACGCAAAACATAATCTGGTTGCGCTTCCTGTTCGTAACGCAGACTGCAACAGTTTATGTGTGCTGCGCCACTATGCCAGTGTTTTCATCATGCGATGCAAGCAAATCTCGCGCTTCTGGATGCGAGAATAGACCGTTGGCGACGATGCCGTAATTTTCATACGGTGCTTAGGGGATCAAGTTTGGATAATTCGAATTTTCCCTTGACCGCGCGTGTATGGTTTTTCTGGGTTAGCACCGGAAATGGGTGGCTGAATTCGTGACCGGTGAAGCGCCGTGAGGGGCGGACACCACCAGACGCACTGGCGGCGAGGGCTGTGCAAGTGGTAACGCTGACGCTTAGCGCGGTTCGAGCGTGCGCGCCTCCTCCAGCATGCGCTGCAAATAATCATGGAAGGGTAGGCGCTGCCCAACGAGCCCCCTGATTTCCTTCTCCGCGATGACGTTCGCGCCCGCCAGCACGGTGAAGACCCGCCGTTTGGCATCGAGCAGCACCCCAACCGGAGTACCTGCATGGCGGTAGCCAACATAGTAATCATGCCGACCGACAGCAATCATCCCGTTGCGTCCGACCCGACGGCGGAAGACGCGGCGATGGTAGTGAGCGAGCCAGGCATCAGGGTCAACCTCGTCGGGAACCATGGGCAACGTGGGAAGCGTCGGAAAAGCGACGTAGGGCGGGCGGTTACCGCACACGATAGACTGGTTCGCTCGCCCATGGTTGAAAAACGTGGTGTAGGTGTCGAGCATTGTATTGTGGTCAAGTCCCAAAGTTTCTGTAAAAACAGGATGGCGTGGCACGGTTCAAACAGCCTGACGCTGAACGTCAGACCGCCCCGGTGCGGCTGGCGGTTCCAGCCCTAACTCCCGCCGTAACTGCATGAGCATCGCCCCTTCGA
>JBGSRB010000368.1:0-11460 GCA_041737735.1 Anaerolineae bacterium
CGAGCAGTAGGTGAGCAAATATAGGCATAGGATTTGGGTGGTTTGGTGGTTTGTCCGGTTAAGTTTGAGCAGTTTACGGGAGACCAGCGCCTGCGGTCAAGGGAAAACCCGAATTATCCAAACTTGATCCCCTAAGCACCCACCGCGAGGACTTCGCCATGCTCCTGCCGAAAGGTGGTCTCGATTTGTGCCGCAATCTGTCCTGTGGTCATCCTCTAGCCTTCATCAGGTGGGCGGATTTCAAATCCGCCCCCTACATGCATGTTTATTCAAATGTCACCGCTGGGACTGGGCGGATTTCGACGCTGCCCTCTCGCGCAACGGGGATTTTCGAGGCGATTTCGATGGCTTCATCAAGATCTTTGCAGTCGATGAGGAAGAAGCCGGCCAGAGCTTCGCGGGTTTCAGCAAACGGACCATTGGTGGTTAGCGTTTTGCCATCGCGGACGCGGATGGTGGTGGCAGCAGAGGTGGGGTAGACGGGTTCGCCTGAAATGATGGTGGCGCGCTGGCGAACATATGCATAAAAGGCGTTGATTTCCTGAATCTCCTGCATCTGTTCTTCCTGCGTCATATTGGCGAAGGCGGCTTCTTCACGATAGTTGAGCATCATGTATTTCACGGGAAGTTCTCCTGACTGGTTTGTGTGAATGATAAGGCTGAAACGCGCTTTTTCGCATTTCTATCAATACATCGAATGAGAGTCCATCAAATTGACATCTTTGTTCCCATTTTAATCCTTTTCTCATTTTTATATTCGAACTGATGCTGCCGGAAATCTACAATATCGATTGCCAGCGCGAAATCACCCAGCGTGGCGATCAGCACCGCGCCGACATATTCCTGAACTGGGTGTACTGGCGGGCGACAAGCGGCACAAGTGGCTTCCAGAATACCCGGTGGTGTACAGCCGGTTACTTGCAAAACCAGTGCTGGCCGTCTGGGTGCGATGATGCTGCCGGTGCTTCCGGCGATGTACGTGCAATCTGGATGAACGACACGTTGACCGCGATTTTCATACAATTGGGATGGTTGCCATGACTCGCTTCAACACAAAATTCTTGCTGTTGCTGCTGCTTGCAGCATTCTGGTTGCCTGTGCTGGTACCCGCGCCTGCTGCCGCACAGGTTGAAGTCGAACGGATTCTCGCGACTGACTGGAGCCCCGACGGGGCGTTGGTTGCCGCCACTGGCTCTCGCCGTTCACCCGACGGCGACTCTACAAGCGGCGTTGTGTACGTGCTGGATATGCCCAGCGGAGCGCTCCGCTGGCAGGCGGAAACGCCCGGTCCATTCTACAGCGATCCGCAGTTCAGCCCCGACGGAAACCGGCTGGCGGTGGCGAGATGCCAATTTGTTGACATTTACGCCGCTGCGACGGGCGAACTGCTGCATACCCACTTTGCCGACTTTGCCGACCCCCCCACTTGTGTGCGGGAAATCGACTGGCGTGCCGATGGCACACGGTACCTCACAGCGGCGGGCGAGGACGTCATCGTCTGGGATGCGGACACGTATGAGCCGCTGCATCAGCTGCGCAGAGGTGAGGTGTGGGATGCTGCCTTTCAGCCGGGCGGTGACCTGATTGCGGTCGGTGGCAGCGGAGGGATCGCCCTGCTGCCCTCGACACTGGACACTGGTGGGCAGCCGTTCGACACCTTCATCATCAGTCCCGTATATTATGTAGCCGCTCTGGAGTGGAACGCCACCGGTACCCGCCTGGCATTTACCACGCATTCATCACAAGTCATCAGGTATGTTCCGTCTCAACTAGGGGTGTATGACCTGTCGCAGCAGGCTGAAATCCTGCACATGTCGCTCGATACAGAGACCGCTTTTGGTCTTGACTGGTCGGTGGACGAGGAGCAGGTCGTCACCCAAAGTGGAGATGGACGGGTACGCGTGTGGGATTTGGAAACCGGCACGTTGCTTGCCGAATACACCAGCATTCCGCGGCTGTACCCGATTGATGCCGCGTTCAGCCCATATGGTGGGCGACTTGCATACGGCACACTCATACCGAGCGCGCCGGGGCAGGAGGCAAACAATTCTCCAGCAGGTGGCAGTTCGTTGGCAGGCGGTGCAGTTCAAATCGTCGTCCCCGACCCATCGCTCGGACGGCTGAACGCTATCGCCCAACTGTGCGCCCGCGACTCCGCCAGTCGTGCATTGGGTGCGCCGTTGACCGCACAGGCAGTTACCGACGCGACGTTGCCCACCTTCGTGGCGCAGATCGAGTCCTTGCCCGCTGACGCCATCCCGCCTGCGTGCCGGGCTGATCTGCTGGCGGTGGCGGATGCCCTTTGAAACACAGTAAATGCAGCAGGTCGTGAGCCGATCGCGTAAGTGCATCGTCAAGCGCACCAGCGGCGGATGATCTGATGGACACGCTGCACCGTCAGCTCCACCGATGCGCTAATGGACTCCAAACTTTCACCCGCGGCATAACGCGCGCAGATCTGGTCGTTGCGCTCGGTTTTGGCGATGTGCTTCTCCGTCACCGGGGATTTGGGTGCAGGTTTGCCAGCGTAGAGCAGTGTTAGTAACCGCTTTAAGGCGGAATCAAGATCGGGTAAAGGTGTGGCTCCAACCCCCGTGGGGCTACACCTTTACCCCACCTTGAAATTGTAGTGACCCCATTACTACCCTTTTTAGCTGAATAGATGTCGGCACTCAGGCTAACGCAAACATCAATCGTTAATCATGCAAGGCACGCCTGCACATCCAGCGACACGCCAAAAACGAGCCGCATCAGCGCCAATTCCCACGAGAAACATGGGTCACGATGTCGGTATCCCTTTTTAGGAGTTAGATATGCAGTCGAATTATCCAAACTTGATCCCCTAAGCACCTGCATTCGGTCAAGTTAGAGTAGCTTACGGGAGAGCGGCACGAGCGCTCAAGGGAAAAACCGAACTATCCAAGCTTGATCCCTTAAGCACCATAATTTCGATCATTGCGTGACCGTCGAGGCGTGGGAGTGTGAAGATCAGATCGCCCTCATGCTGTTCAAAGGCGAGCGCCGCGTCATCGGGGACGCTGCGCACATTTGTAACGGCGCGCTCCAAGCGCACGCGGAAATTCAGCGCGTGCAACGGGATCACATCCTCGATGACATCAAGCTCGTGGCTGCGCCGCACAGGGATGTAATGGAGCGCGTGCAGCACGAAGCGCGCCGCATCCGGCTGTTCGGTCAGCGAGGTGAGCAGTGTCGAAGGACCATTATGACACACGCGTGGCGCACCGATCAAGCGCGTGATGGCGCTGACGAGCAGGGTTTTCACCCAACGCGGCGCGTTCGATTCGTATTGCGTGAAAATTGGATGTGAGAAGTAAATCGCTCGCCCGCACTGCGTAATCGCTGGCGCGATCACGTCGCCGCGCGAGGGCGCGTGCCTGTGCGAATGGAAATGCCGCCACGTGCGATTGAAATACGACGCGACCATCGTTGCCAGCACGTCGGTTCCCGGCTGCTCGGCGACCTGTAAGCCGCGCTCATACATGACGTGTTCGGTGCGTGGCAGCAGCTCGGCAAAATCGCCGCACGGCAGCAGGAAATCTGGTTGATAGGGAGCGTCGCCGACAAGACTCACGCCCAAATCCGTTAGTGCGAAGGCGTCGCCTGCCGGATTCAAGCCGGATCGATATGACGCGATCAATGCACCACCATCCGCGGTGAATTGACTGAGTTTCGCCGCGAGCGCCACATCAACTGCGATCACGTCCGGCAGGATCAGCAAGCGATAGCGCGCGAGGTCAGCGTCGGTATCGATGAAATCGAACTCATAACCCGCCTCTTCCAGCATCCGAACCGCGCCCGACGCCGGAGCCGGGATGCGTTCGCCTGTGAACTGTTCCGGGCTGAAGACGGCGATCTCTGCCAGCGACTGCGCGCCTTGACACCATGCCTCTTTGCGTTCGACCTGCGCATAGACCGCGCCGATCAAGTCGAGCGTGGCGGGGTCAACCGCGCCCGACGGCAGCAATTGATCGCCGATGCTGCACGTCGCGCCGAGCGCCAACATGCGAAAGCACTCATATTCGAGCGCGGCGCGATTCTTGTAACTGTGGAAGTCGCCCCACGAGGTATGGAACTTGCCCGTCATGCCCATCAGCGGACGATCCAACGTACGGGCGTAGCGAGCTGCCAGCGAAAAATGAACGTAGCCCCAACTCCCAGACGGCAGCGATTCGATCTCAAAGTGCGAATAGGCATATTGCGTCGCGCGATGACGCGGTGCAATATGCCCGCTGTTATAGAAAATGGTACAGTCCGAGTCAAAGCCCCGTATATGTGCCGTCATGTCGCGCTCGAACGCCTGGATCGCAGTGACGCCATAGGCACGGCGGGCGGCGGCGTCTTCGGGATCAAGCCCGCGTTCCAGCATTGCCGCGCGCGTCCACTTCGAGGAATCGTCGAGCGGCTGCACGATGTCGAAGAAAAATCCATCGACGGGCAACCGCTCAAAAATTTCCGCCACATGCGCTTTGAGAAAATCGAAATAGGGCGAATTGACGCACAAACGCCGATAAAATCCGGCTTCGTAGGGGGCAGTGCCGCTGATGCGCCCATCAGCGTTGAGCGCCAGCCATTCGGGGTGGGCGTTCGCTGTGTATTGATCCCACTGTACCGTCACATAGATCGGCACGCGGATGCCACGCGCGTGACACGCCTCAATTTGTTCGCGCAGCAGATCGCGCACGAGGTAAGGGTGTCGCCGTTCGGGGAAGCGTTCCGTATCAAAATAAATCCAGCCGTGATGACAGCGAGCGAAACAGGTGATCGAGTCGATATGCGCCCGCACCAGCGCGTCCGCAAACGCATCGGGGTCGAATGCGCCGCCGATGTTCGGAATCTGTTCGCTGGTGTGAAAGTCGAGATGAACTTGTCGGTAACGCAAAACGGGTCGAGTAGACATGGGTTTTAGAAAAATCCTTTTGGGTCGAGAAGTTGGTTGACAGGCTAAATTATTCTCGATACAATTCTAACGATTGAAATAAGTATCGTCAACTGAAATTTATTTCACTACAGCGTGATTAAACGAACTGAGCATTTATTGTGAAATCTTCGGACCAAGATTTACTGAGCGAACGGTTGCTGTTTCGCATCCTGACGATGTACTACATGGAGGCGATGAGCCAAGCGGAAATCGCCCGCGAGCTTGATCTTTCGACGCCGAAAGTCAACCGTTTGATCAAAGCGGCGCGGGCGCAGGGCATCGTCGAGATCACGGTGAAGATGCCATCACAGCATTTATTTGCACTTGAACGCGCGCTGGAGCAGCACAGCGGGTTGCGCGAGGCGCTGATCGTCCCCAGTTTGTCAGACAATCTCGATCTCACGTTGCAAGCAGTGGGGCGAATGGGCGCGGCATATTTGCTGGAACATGTGCGCGATGGCAATACGATCTGCATCAGCGGCGGCAAAACGATGAACGCCATCGTTCAACAGCTCGAAACGCGCCAACGCTACAATGTGCGCATCGTGCCGGCGACGGGCGCGCGTCACGGACGTTATTACACCGACGTGAACAACATCGCCGCACAGCTTGCCGCCAAACTAGGTGGGCAGGTCTATCCGATCCATGCGCCGGTGCTGGTCGATCAGCCGAGTGACCGCGCGGCACTGATGGCGATGCGCCAAATCAACGACGTACTCGACATAGCACGGGGCGCACAAATTGCGCTGTTCAGCGTCGGCTCGACCATTCCGGCAGTGTCCAGTTATTTCGATTTGATGCCGCCTGTGCTGTTTCAAGATGACTGGCAAGCGTTGTTCGAGCGTTCCGGTGCCATCGGCGAAATGTTGGCGTATGTCTACGACTCCGATGGACGCTTGTGTATGCCGCAGTTCAACGACTTAGTGGTGGGCTTGACGTTGCAAGAACTACAAGCGATTCCGCTGACCATTGCGGTTGCCGCTACTGCCGAAAAGACGCTGCCAATCTATGGTGCGCTGCGCGGCGGTTATCCCAAGACGCTGATCACCGACGAGCAGACAGCGAGCGGCGTGATCGCGCTCTACGTAGGTGCTCAAACACAAGCATCCAATGTGACAGAAAAAGGCGAACTATGATGCAAACACGACCACTCGGCGCAAGCAACATCCCTGCCAGCGTCATTGGCTTAGGGACGTGGGGGATCGGCGGCTGGCAATGGGGCGGGACAAACGAAACCGCTGCGATTGACGCGATTCATGCCGCGCTGGATGCGGGTGTCACGTTAATCGACACGGCACCCGCCTATGGGTTGGGACTGTCTGAAGAAATCGTCGGCAAGGCGCTGGTGGGCAAGCGCGACCGGGCAATCGTGGCGACCAAGTGCGGGCTGGTCTGGCATACAGGCGAGGGCAGCTACTTCTTCACTGAGAATGAACAACCTGTTCAACGCTATTTGGGCGCGGCGTCGCTGCGCCACGAGGTCGAGGCGAGCTTGCGCCGTCTGCAAACAGATCGCATCGACCTGTATCAAACGCACTGGCAAGACCCAGTGACGCCGATTGCCGAAACGATGGAGACGCTGCTCGATCTGAAACGTGAGGGAAAAATCCGCGCGATTGGCGTCAGCAATGTGAATACGATGCATTTGAACGATTATCGCGCGGTTGGCACCTTGGACAGCGCGCAAGAGCAGTACAACATGTTGGATCGGCAGATTGAGACCGACCTGCTGCCCTATACCCGCACCCATCAAATCGCCATGCTCGCCTATTCGCCGCTGGCGTTGGGCATACTCACGGGCAAGATCGACGCAGAGCGCCAATTTTCCGGCGACGATCTGCGTATCGGCAATCCCCGTTTTAGCATCGAAAATCGGGCGCGCGTCGCGGCGCTGCTGGCAGATTTCCAGCCGATTGCCGAACGCCATCAGATCACCCTGACGCAGTTGGTGATCGCGTGGACGGCGGCACAGCCGGGCATCACCCATGTTTTGGTGGGTGCGCGCAATCGCCAACAGGCGTTGGAAAATGCAGCGGCGGGGGCGGTCACGTTGAGCGCCGCCGATCTTCAGCAGATCGACCAAGCGTTGGCACAGCATCAAGGGGCGTTGGTCTAGGCGATGATGATGACGCGAACCGACTCCCTCACGGCACTGCGCGCCCAGGCGTCTGTTCCGGTGTTGATCGTGGGCGGCGGCATCAACGGTGCAGGCTTGTTCCGTGAATTATGTTTGCAAGGCGTGGGCGCGCTGTTGGTTGACCGCGCCGATTTTTGCAGCGGTGCCAGCGCGTCATCGTCGCGGATGATTCACGGCGGCTTGCGCTACCTCGAAAACGGCGAGTTTCGCCTCGTGCGCGAATCGCTGAAAGAGCGCGATCTGCTGCTGCGCAACGCCCCTCATTACGTGCGTCCCCTGCCGACGACCATCCCGATCTACTCATGGTTTTCTGGCGTCCTCACGGCGATTCGCTTGTTTTTGACCGCCGATGCCAAGCCGCAAGATCGCGGCGCGCTAGTTATCAAAGCCGGACTGACAATGTATGACCTCTACTCCCGTCAGCGGCGTGCCGTTCCAGTCCATACCTTCAGCGGACGTGCGGCAGCCTTGCGCGCGCATCCCGGCTTAAACCCGGCAATTGTGTGCGCGGCGACCTATTACGATGCTTGGGTTTCCTATCCCGAACGTTTGTGCTTGGAGCTAATCCAAGACGGTGAACAAGTCAACCCGCGCGCTCACGCCCTCAATTACATGGGGCTAATCAATGCAGCGGGCGAGACGGTCACGCTGCGCGATGAACTGACGGGCGAGACCATCGATGTGCATCCGCAAATCGTGGTCAATGCGGGTGGTGCATGGATCGACGCGATCAATGGCGCGCTGCACAAACCGTCGCATTTCATCGGCGGCACGAAAGGCTCGCACTTGCTGATCGACAGCCCGGAACTTCACGCGGCGCTGAACGGGCAAATGATCTTGTACGAGAATGCCGATCACCGCGTCTGTTTGATGTTCCCACTGCATAACAAGGTCTTGATCGGCTCGACGGATTTGCGCGTTGATGACCCGGACACGGCGCGCACAACCGACGCCGATATTGACTACATGCTGGCATCGGCGCGCGATGTGTTCCCAACGATTGCGCTGGATCGCGCGCAGATTGTTTCGCATTACGTCGGCGTGCGCCCGCTGCCGTCGTCCGAAAGCGACTCGACGGGCAAGATCAGCCGCGATCACAGTATCCAACTGCTGCCGCCCGATGATCGCTCGCGTTTCCCCGTCATGTCGCTTGTGGGTGGCAAATGGACGACCTTTCGCGCGCTTGCCGAGCAAGTGACCGATCAACTGCTGCCCCTGTTGGGCGCGAGGCGCACGAAGTCGTCGGATAGCGTTGCCATCGGCGGCGGCAAGGATTATCCCATCGATCCTGATGCGTGGGTTGCTGAACAGGCACGTACCTTCGACCTGACCGTCGAACGAATGCAGCAGCTGCTTGACCGCTACGGCACGCGGGCGATCCAAGTGGCGCGCTATCTCACCGCCGCCGCTGACCTGCCGCTCATCCATCATCGGGCGTATTCGCGCCGCGAGATCGGCTATCTCATCTGTGAAGAGCGCGTGTGTCGCTTGAGCGATCTCATTTTACGCCGGACGACGCTGGCATTAGCGGGCGATCTCACGCCGCCGCTGCTGGATGAATTGGGCGCGCTGGCGGCGTCGCTGTTGCACTGGGATGCGGCGCGCTTGCAACAGGAAATCGAACTCACCAACGCGGTACTGGATCGTCAGTACGGTATTCATTTGTCGGCAGCACCCGTACAGCAGGAGGCATAAACCATGATGATGAAAGCGCGGATGAAGCGGATGTTTGGCGTGGACGGCAAGTGTTTGGATGTTGCTGTCGATCATGGCGTCTTTAACGAATATGGCTTTTTGAATGGCTTGCTCGATATGGAAGCGGTGATCGCCAAGTTAGTCGATGCCGCGCCGGACGCTATCCAAATGAATTATGGGCAAAGCGACCTGCTTCAAGATTTGCCTGGCAAGAACAAGCCCGCGCTGGTCATGCGGACGGACACAGGCAATCCCTACAACCCGCAAACCCACCGCTTCATGTTCAACATGCTGCAAAACGCTGAAGAGCCGATCCTTGAGGCGCTGCGCATGGACGCAGCGTGCGTGGTCGTGAATTTGCTGCTGCTGCCCGATGAGCCGGATTTGCATCGCCAGACGGTGCAGAATATCAGTCGGCTGCGTGGCGTCTGCGACAAATACGGAATGCCGCTGATGATCGAGCCGCTGGTGATGCGCGGCAACGACGCGCGCGGCGGTTATCAGGTGGACGGCGAAAAGACCAAGTTGGTGGCACTCGTGCGGCAAGCACGCGAACTGGGCGCGGACATCATCAAGGCAGACCCAACCGATCACGTTGAGGACTATCACGAGGTCATCATGGCGGCGCGCTGTCCCGTATTGGTGCGCGGCGGCGGCAAGGCAGACTTGCGCGAGGTGTTCGAGCGTAGTTACGGCTTTTTACAGCAGGGCGCGCATGGATTGGTCTATGGGCGTAACATCTACCAGCACCCCAACGCGAAGGGTGTGGTCGCCGCGCTGATGGCGATGATTCACGCCTCCGCCACACCGGAACAAGCGTGGGCATTGTATCAGGCTTCGGGAGAATGAGAGCAAAATCGGGAGCGGGCCGGACGGGATAATGTTGGCACGCTGTCGGGGCTTGGCGTGCCAAATCCGATTACTAAGGCTGCCCGACCCAATCCTATCAAAATTCTTTTCTCCAGAAGCAGCAGCGAATAGATAATGGAACGAGATTGTTCATCGAAATAGGATGAAAAAATGACTTTTGAAACGACATTTACTATGGACACATCGAGCATCAAGTACGGACGCGGATCGACGCGCGAAGTCGGCTTCGACATGGCGAACTTGGGCGCGCGGCGGGTGCTGGTGCTGACCGATCCCAATCTCGCCCACAGCGAACCGGTGTCGATCACGCTGGCGGCGCTGCGCGCTGAAGGGATTGACGCGGTGCTGTTCGATGGCGTGCGCGTCGAGCCAACCGATGTGTCCTTTAAAGCTGCCATCCAGTTCGCCGCTGACGGTCATTTCGATGGCTATGTGGCAGTTGGCGGCGGCTCGGTGATCGACACCGCCAAAGCCGCCAATCTCTATGCCACCTATCCGGCAGATTTCCTCGCCTACGTCAACCCGCCGATTGGGCGTGGTCTGCCCGTGCCGGGACGGCTGAAGCCCTTGATCGCCATCCCAACGACGGCGGGAACGGGCAGCGAGACCACCGGAGTCACCATCTTCGACTTCACCGAAATGCACGCCAAAACCGGCATCGCTCATCGCGCGCTGCGTCCGGACTTGGGCATCCTCGACCCGGAAAACACGCGCACACTGCCCAAGATGATCGCCGCTAGCAGCGGCTTGGACGTATTGAGCCACGCGATTGAGTCGTACACCGCACTTTCTTATGATCGCCGCCCCGCGCCAGAGTCAGTCAAGCTGCGTCCGGCATATCAGGGATCGAACCCGATCAGCGATATTTGGTCATCTCGCGCCATTCAAATGGTCTCGGAACACATCACGCGCGCGATCCGCGATCCTGAAGATGACGACGCGCGCGCCGCCATGCTGCAAGCCGCCGCCTTCGCGGGCGTCGGTTTTGGCAACGCGGGCGTGCATCTGCCGCACGGCATGTCCTACCCAGTATCGGGAATGGTGCGCGATTACAAGCCCGAAGGCGTCAACGTCGATCACCCGCTGATCCCGCATGGCATGTCGGTCATCCTCAATGCGCCTGCCGTGTTTCGCTTCACCGCGTCCGCCGATCCCAAACGACATTTAGAGGCGGCGCGCTTGATGGGCTTCGACACCCGCGATGCCGCGCCCGAAGACGCGGGCGAGGTGCTGGCACAGGCGATCATTGGACTGATGCAGCAAACGGGCGTTCCCAACGGCTTGAGCGCAATTGGCTTCTCGCCTGCCGATGTTGATGCACTGGTCGAAGGTACCTTGCCGCAGCATCGCGTCACCAAGCTCTCTCCGCGCCCCGCTAGTGCCGACGACTTGCGCGCCATGTTCCTCGATTCGATGGCGATTTGGTGAAGCCCATGCTGCTGTTAGGGATCGACAACGGCAGCACCGTTTGTAAAGCGGCGCTGTACAGCGAAGATGGGCGCGAGGTCGGCACCGCCAGTCGTCGGATTCCGCTGCTGCAACGGCAGCCGGGCTGGTTCGAGCGCGATCTATCGGCAGTTTGGGCGGCGACTGCCGCAACGATCCGCGAGTTGATCGACAGTGTTGGAATCGACTCCGCCGAGATTGTGGCACTCGGCTGTACCGGACATGGCAACGGCGTCTATCTGCTGGATGCGCACGGCAGTCCGCTTGGCTACAGCGTGCAATCGACCGACACACGGGCGATGGCATTGCTGGCGGAGTGGGCGGGACGCGGTGCGCTGGCTGCCAGCGCGCGGCGAACGCTTCAGCAGGCATA